>NZ_JBEYVC010000162.1:0-24187 GCF_040643855.1 Streptomyces sp. NPDC047072
GTGGCCGCGGCTCCTCCGACCTGTTCAGCGGCCAGGAGTACGGCGGCGGTGGCGAGGGTGCGCTCCAGGGCGGATCCGGGAGATGACCAGAACCCGGCCGGCTGGTCGTCCCGTCTGCGGGCGGTCACGGGACGGACCTGCACGAGGTGCAGCCCCGCCGCGTCGGCCGCCCACTCGACGTCCACCTCGCAGCCGCGCTGTTCCCGCAACCGGCGGCAGACGTCGGCCACTTCGGCGAGCAGCGGGTCGTCGAGGGGGTCGCCGGGCGCGGCCGTCAGCCGCCGTGGTACGGCCACCCCGGCGACCAGTTCCTCGGCGAGCCCCTCGGTGTACTCGATCTCCACGGACTCGGACGCCCCGTCGAGGCCGGTGAAGGCCACGCCCGCCAGGGTCGGCCGGACCAGCCGCTGGACGATCACCGCGAGCCGGGGTTCCGGATCGAAGTCCCCGGCGCGCACCCGGGCCGCCACCGCGGTGCCGGCGTAGTGGGAGCGCCAGCACTCGGCGACCGCGTCGACCACCCCGTCGACTCCGCGCACACCGAGCACGCTGCGGTGCACCCCGGCGAGGCTGCTGGTGGCGCCGTCCTCGGCGAGGCCGGAGGAGCGGACGGCGAACTCGCCCTGCTCCGGGTCGCCGAACAGGTCGTGCAGCCGGGCGGCGAGGAGGTCGCGCAGGTCCGCGGGGACGGTGATGCCCGCCACCGCGGACTCGATGCCGGCGGTCAGCTCGGTGAAGAACGCGCCGACGGTCGCGCGCATCTCCTCGAAGAGGGCGCCGAGTTCGCCGCGCGCCGCGTCACCGAGCGCCCGGGTGAACTCGCCCGCCGGGACGGCGAAGGCGGGCGGCACCCGGTGGGTCCGCGAGGCCAGGGCGAGCGAGGCGAACTTGTGGCCGACCTCCTCGGGGCTCACGTCGGTGCCGAGGCCGGGCAGCCGCTGCCGGGCGAGCTGGCGGTCGAAGTCCTTGTGGATGTCGCTGGCCCGCGGGCCGACCGCGCCCTGGTACTTGCCGTCGTACAGCTCGATCTCGCCCTGCGGGCGCCACCACATCATCTGCCCGATGGTCATGCCCGGGTACACCCGGACCCGGTTGACCGTGTAGAGCTGGAGGGTCCACTGACCCTCGTAGCCGATGTCCCCGAGGCTCGCGGAGAGGTTGATGAACAGGCCGAGCCGGGCAACGGACGAGCGGGCGGCGAAGGTCGGGGCGTAGTGGCGGCTGCCGAGGACCTCCTGGGTGTGGGCGAGGTAGAGGCGGCCCGGCTCCAGGACGAAGCCCTCGTCGTCCATCTCGATGTCGTCGCAGGCGTTCTCGCGGCGCGGGTCCAGCGGCGTCTCGGAATAGACCCGAAGGCGGCTGCCGAGCCGGAAGTTGTAGCTGTTCGGGTTGACCTGCTCGGGGGTGAACGGCTCGATGGTGATGCGCTGGTTGACGCGTTCCCGCGCGATCTCGCTTCCGGTCAGGATCACAGGCGCGCTCCTCGCGAACGGAGTACTTTCGCCAGAAAGTATTTTGGCGCGGGAATCGATGTCAACGATTCCACGGCACGCTCAGCAAATGTAACTTCGCGGAAACTTGGGCAGGTTGACAGCCTCTCGCCGCACAGAAAATAGTTCCTCCAGGAAACACCTCCGCGGCCTGAGAGGTACACATGGCGCACATCGCGTTCCTGGAGACCAACACCACCGGCAGCGGCTACGAGGCGATCGCCGCGGCCAGGCGCGCCGGGCACCGCGTCACCTTCGTCACCCGTGACATCCAGGCCTATCTGGATCCGGGCCAGCTCCAGCTGGACACCGGCCTGATCGACGACGTGGTGCGCACCGAGACCAACGACCCGGACCAGGTGGTCGCCGCGCTGACCCCGCTGCTGCCCGGGCTCGACGCGCTCATCTCGGTCGGCGAGTGGCACATGATCAGCGGCGCGGAGTCGGCGCACCGCCTGGGGCTGCCGGGGCAGGCACCCGCCTCGGTGCGCGCGGCCCGCATCAAGTCCCTTCAGCGCCAGGCCTGTTCGGACGCCGGCGTGCCGATCCCGGCCTTCGCCGTCGCCCGCACCCCCGAGGAGGCCGCCGCCGCGGCCACGGCCCGGGGCTTCCCCTGCATCGTCAAGCCCGTGGACTACGGCGGCAGTTACGGCGTACGGCTGTGCCACAGCGCCGAAGAGGTGGTGCGGCACGGCGAGTTTCTGCACTCGGTCACGCACAACCAGCGCGACCAGCGGA
The DNA here is from genome assembly GCF_040643855.1 of Streptomyces sp. NPDC047072. NCBI lineage: Bacteria > Bacillati > Actinomycetota > Actinomycetes > Kitasatosporales > Streptomycetaceae > Streptomyces > Streptomyces sp. NPDC047072. Next base: position 2,229 of record NZ_JBEYVC010000162.1, read on the forward strand.
TGTCCGAGGAGATCCTCGTCGAGGAGTATCTGGAGGGCCCCGAGATCAGCCTGGAGACCCTCACCTTCGACGGCGAGACGCGCTTCCTGGCCATCACGCAGAAGGTCACGGTGCCGCCACCCGCCTTCTACGAGACCGGGCACGCCCTGCCCGCCGTCCTCGACCCGGCGCTCGAGGCGGAGTGCCGCCGGATCACGCTCGACGCGCTGGACGCGATCGGCTACGTCTTCGGCGCCGGGCACATCGAGCTGAAGCTGACCGCCGACGGGCCGAAGCTCATCGAGGTCAACTGCCGTCCGGCGGGCGACCGGATCACCCATCTCCTCAACCGGGCGCTCGACGTCGACCCGACCGAGCTGCTGATCGAGATGTACCTCGGCATCGCGCCCGACCGGGTCCCGGAGCCGGCCCGTGGCGCGGCCATCGTCTTCCTGCCCAGCCCCGGCGGCCGGGTGGTCGCGGTGGAGGGCCTCGAACGGGCCCGCGCCGTGCCGGGGGTGGAGGACGTCTCCCTGTACGTCGGCCCGGGCGACGTGCTGGCGCCGCCCACCAACAACAACGACCGGCTGGGCTATGTGACCGCCACCGGTCCCGACTCGGTCGCCGCGCTGGCCGCGGCCACCACCGCGGCCGAGTCGATCCTGGTCAAGATGGAGGCGGAGTGAGGCTGCTCGCCCGGTACACCGACGGGATGACCCGGCCGATCGCCCTGGTCTGCCTGGGCATCTTCGTCAACCGGCTCGGCGGGTTCTTCGTCCTCTTCCTCACCCTGGTCCTCGCCGAACGCGGCTACGACACGCACCAGATCACCCTGGCCCTGATCGTGGTGGCGACGGCGGGGGTACTCGGTGCCGCCGCGGCCGGTCCGGTGGCGGCCCGGGTCGGGGTCCGTACGGCACTGCTGCTGACGGGGGCGACGACCGCGGCCGGTGCCTTCGTGTGCGCCGCGGTCGAGGGGTTCGCGCCCACCGTCGTGCTGGCCGCGCTGGTCTCGGCCGGCGTGCAGGCGTACTCGCCGCTGGCGCAGACCGTGGTGGGCACCGAGGCGGCTCCCGAGCGCAGGGTGGCGATGTTCGCGGTCTACCGGCTCTGCCTCAACGTGGGCGCCAGTGCCGGACCGGTCCTCGGCGCCGTCCTGCTGTCCTGGTCGCCGGCGGCCGTACTGGTCGGCAACGGCCTGGCCGCCACCGTGGCGACCCTGCTCGTCCTGCCGCTGCCGCGCGCCGCCGTCCGTGCGGCCCAGGACCCCGCGGGCGCGGGACCCGTGGCGGTCCGCGCCCGGGTCAGCCGTGAGTTCGCGGCGGCCGCCGTGGTACTGAGCGTGGCCTCGCTGGTCTACGCCCAGCAGACCGGAGTACTGGCCCTGGCCGTCCGCGACTCGGGCTATTCCACCGATGTCTACGGCTGGCTGCTCACCCTGAACGCGGTCCTGGTCATCCTGGTCGAGGTGCCGCTCTCCCGGTACACCGGACGCTGGCGGCGGCGCACCCCGCTGGTCCTCGGCACGGTCTGCGTCTGCGCCGGGTACGCGGTCAACCTGGCCGGGATCTCGCTGCCCGTCCTGGTGCTGGGCGTGCTGGCCTGGACCCTGGGCGAGGTCCTGATGACCCCGGTGGCCGCCGCGTTCGCCACCGAGGCGGCGCCGCCCGGCCAGGAGCCGGTCTACCTGTCCTTCCTCAGCATGTGCCAGACGGTGGGGTACGCGGTCGGCCCGGCCGCGGGCGTGTACGCGTACGGACAGGACACCGCGCTGCCCTGGGCGGTGTGCGCCGTCCTGCTGGTGGTCAGCGCGCCCGCCCTGTACCACCTGCTGCCCCGGGCCCAGTGGGGTGGTCGGACCTCCGAGCATTGTCAAGTCCCCGACACCGGTCTAGGCTCCGTCGACACGGGAGATCCTCAGCAAGGGCGCCGGGGTTGAACTCCACGTACAGCGCGGAATCCCCCGGAGGTGCCCTGTGCACTCGACGGCTGCACGTCTGTCCTCGGACCGACGGGACATCCTTCTCGTCGCCCTTGTGATCCCCTTGCACGGCCCGGCCGGCATCGTCGGTCCGTCGTGCGAACTCTCCGCGCAGCTCGCCGTGGAGGAGCTCAACGCCGCGGGCGGCATCCTGGACCGGGAGGTGCGGCTGGTCGTCGTGGACGGCGGCGCCGAGCCCCGGCGGGTCGCGGACGAGGTGGAGGGGCTGGTCGCGCTGGGCGCGGTGGACGCGGTCGTGGGCTGGCACACCTCCGCCGTACGGCAGGCCCTGGCGCCGCGGATCGCCCACCGGGTGCCGTACATCTACACCGCGCAGTACGAGGGCGGCGAGGAGACCCCCGGCGTGTTCCTCACCGGGGAGACGGACGTCCAGCAACTCGCTCCGGCGATGCGGCTGTTGAGCGAGGCCACGGGGGCACGCCGGTGGTGCACCGTGGGCAGCGACTACGTCTGGCCGCGCGTGACCGCCCGGACGGCCCGGCGGTTCGCCGCGGAGTGCCGGAGCAGCGTGGTGGACGAGGTGTTCGTGCCGCTGGGCACCGAGGAGTTCGGTCCCGCGCTGCGCCGGGTCGAGGCCTGCGGCGCGGACGCGGTCCTGATGCTGCTCCTCGGGGACGACGCGGTGCGCTTCAACCGGGCGTTCACCGCGGCGGGACTGCACCAGCACTGCATACGACTGAGCACCCACATGGACGAGAACCTGTTGCTGGCGACCGGCGCGGAGGCGTCCGAGGGACTGTGGGCGACGGCCGGGTACTTCGACTCCCTGATGACCTCGGAGAGCCTGTCCTTCGGCCACCGGTACGCGCGCCGGTTCGGCGACGAGGCACCGGTCGCGGGGAGCCTGGGCGAGTCCTGTTTCGAGGGCATCCTGCTGCTCGGCGCACTCGCCGAGCAGCGCAGATCCTTAGCGGGGCCGCCCCGCCCCGACGACTCGATCTGCTACGAGGGCCCGCGCGGCGCGCTGCGGCTGCGCGGCAACCATCTGGAGCAACGCCTCTATCTCGCCCGGGCCGACGCCCTGGACTTCGAGATCACCGCGCAGCTCTGACCTGCTCCGCATCCCGCCCCAGGAGGGACTCCAGCCGGGCCAGTCCCTCCAACAGGTCCTGTACACCGGGCAGTTCGGCCAGCACCTGTTCCTGGGTCCCCTGGACCAGCGCCGCCGTCCGCCGGTACCGGGCGCGGCCGCGGGTGGAGAGGTAGACGAGGACGCGTCGGCCGTCGCCGGGGTCCTTGCGGCGGTAGACGAGGGCCGCCGAGACCATCCGGTCCACCAGCTTGGTGAGGCTCGGGGCGGGCATCAGGGCGTACTCGGCGACGTCGGACATGGTGTGCCCGCGGTCGTCCGACAAGAGCGACAGCACCCGCCACTCCTCGACGGAGCAGTTCTCCGGCTCCAGGGCGGCGGCCAGCCGTCGGGTCATCGACCGCTCCGCGGCGCTGAGCAGTCGGGGGAGATCCCGGGGCGGCTCCGACGTCACGTCAACCCCTCCTCGGCAGGTCCGCGGGCAACCGGCTCACAGCGCCGACCCTACCTCCCCCCAGCAGTGGTTTCCAGGGGAAGGACCTGCCGAGAACCGCTTCCGGGCGAGTGACGCCGCCGGGTACCTCCGCGGACCTCACACAGGATCTCCCGATTGCGTTCCCGGGAAAGCAGTGGGGCGGTTACGGCTGAAGCGCCCCGTAAGCTCTCTCCCCCTCAGCGCCCCCGGCCCAGCGCGTCGGAGCCCCGGCCGGGCGCGGCGGCACCGTCCGCGCCGTCGAGGGCGTCGGCGAACCGGGTCAGTTCGAGTTGCAGCCGCTCCGCCTCGTCCTGCGGCACGAGACCGGCCAACTCCGCCCAGTCGGACCGCACTCGGCGGTCGAGTCGCTGCCAGTACTGCCGGCCGCGCGGGGTCAGCCGGGCGAGCACACGGCGCCGGTCGGCGGGGTCGACGCGCCGGTACACGAGGTTCTGGTCGACGAGCTGGTCGACCAGCTTGGTCAGACTGGGCGGTGGCAGGAAGGCGCTGTCGGCGATGGCCGTCATGTTGTGCCCCTGGCCGTCGGAGAGCAGGACCAACACCCGCCACGCCTCCACCGAGCAGTCGAACTCGTCGAGGACGCCCTGGAGTCGGCGGGTGGCGAGACGCTCGGCCCGGGTCAGGGTCCGCAGCAGTTCCTGGGGCCGACTCACCATCGCACTCCTCACACCTCACGTCTGGTGGTACCAGAGTAACCAGAGAACCCGATACTTCCCGCCGGAAGCAAGAATCTCCGTCTTCGCGATGCTTTCGGAGGAGGATTTCCGGCGATCACTCCTTTCCCTTTGTCCGCGATTTTTACTTCCAACAGAAACCATTCATCAATCGCGGCGAAACGCCGGGGAAACAGCAACGGCGCAGTCTGTGACCGCATTTCAGACACCGAGGGTCCCCTCGGACCCTGAACTTCCCCGCTCCTCGTCCCATGCCCCTTGCGGGCAAGGAGGTATTGCATGTCCGGGCTCAGCATCAGCCGTCGCGGTCTCCTCGCCGGCGCCTCCGCCCTCGGCGCCTCCGCCGCTCTCACCGCGTGCGGGGCCAAGACCGGCAGCGACACGTCGTCCGACGCCGGGGCCAAGGCCGACACCTCCGGAAGCACCGTGAAGGTCGGTCTGCTGAACTCGCTCTCGGGCACCATGGCCATCAGCGAGGTCACCGTCCACAACTCGCTGCTCCTGGCGATCAAGGAGATCAACGCCGCCGGCGGCGTCCTGGGCAAGCAGCTCAAGGCCGTCAGCCAGGACGGCGCCTCCGACTGGCCGACCTTCGCGGAGAAGGCCGAGACGCTGATCACCGACGACAAGGTGGTCGCCACCTTCGGCTGCTGGACCTCGGCCAGCCGCAAGGCCGTCAAGCCGGTCTTCGAGCGCTACAAGTCGCTGCTCTACTACCCGGTGCAGTACGAGGGCCTGGAGGAGTCGCCGTACATCTTCTACATCGGCGCCACCACCAACCAGCAGATCGTGCCCGCGCTGGACTACCTCAAGAAGCAGGGCCTGACCAAGCTCTACCTGGTCGGCAGCGACTACGTCTTCCCGCGCACCGCCAACAAGATCATCAAGGCGTACGCGAAGGCCAACGGCATGACGGTGGTCGGCGAGGACTACGCGCCGCTGGGCTCCACGGAGTTCAGCACCATCGTCAACAAGGTCAAGGACTCCGGCGCCGACGCAGTGTTCAACACCCTCAACGGCGACAGCAACGTGGCCTTCTTCAAGGAGTACAAGTCCTCGGGGCTCACCGCGAAGAGCATGCCGGTGCTGTCGGTGTCGATCGCCGAGGAGGAGGTCAAGAGCATCGGGACGCAGTACCTGGAAGGCCAGTTGACCGCCTGGAACTACTACGAGACGACGCCGGGCGCGGCCAACAAGAAGTTCGTGGCCGCCTACCAGGCCGCGTACGGCAAGGGCAAGCCGACCAGTGACCCGATGGAGGCCGCGTACATCTCGGTCTACCTCTGGAAGGAGATGGTCGAGAAGGCCGGCTCCTTCGACGTCGCCAAGGTGAAGGCGGCCTCCGACGGCATCGAACTGGACGCCCCCGAGGGCAAGGTGACCGTCGACGGCGCCTCCCAGCACGTCTACAAGACGGCCCGGATCGGCAAGGTCGGCTCCGACGGCCTGATCGAGGAGGTCTGGAACTCCGGCAAGCCGATCAAGCCGGACCCGTTCCTGAAGAGCTACTCCTGGGCCTCCGGCCTTTCCTGAACGGCCTTGCCCGGCCTCTTGGTTGAGGCCGGGCCCCCGGACAGCCCGCACGCCCGTCCCCGACCCGGAGCCGCTTCATGACGGTCATCCTCAGCCAGACCTTCACCGGCATCAGTATCGGTGCCGTCCTTCTTCTCATCGCCCTCGGACTGACTCTGACGTTCGGTCAGATGGGCGTGATCAACATGGCGCACGGCGAGTTCATCATGGCCGGTGCCTACACGACGTACGTCCTGCAGAAGTCCATCAGCAGCGCGGGCGTCTCCCTGCTCGTCGCGCTCCCGTTGGCGTTCCTCGTCTCCGGCGCCCTGGGCGCGCTGTTGGAGTGGCTGCTCATCCGGCGCCTGTACACCAGGCCGTTGGACACCCTGCTGGTCACCTGGGGCGTCTCGCTGATGCTCCAGCAGCTCGCGCGGGACATCTTCGGCGCGCCCAACGTGCAGACCAATGCCCCGAACGTGCTCACCGAGAACATCTCGCTCGGTGACGTCACGCTGGCCAACAACCGGCTGTTCATCCTGGGGTTGGCCCTGCTGTGCGTGCTAGGCATCACGCTGGTGCTGCGGCTGACGCCGCTGGGCCGCCGGATCCGCGCGGTGGTGCAGAACCGGGACCTCGCCGAGGTCTCCGGCATCGCCACCGAACGGGTGGACCGTACGACCTTCTTCATCGGCTCGGGCCTCGCGGGCGTGGCCGGTGTCGCGCTCACCCTGGTCGGGCCGATCGGTCCGACGATGGGCACCAACTACATCGTCGACGCCTTCCTCGTCGTGGTCGTGGGCGGCATCGGGCAGTTGAAGGGCAGTGTGATCACCGCGTTCGTGCTCGGTGTGCTCCAGGCGGTCCTGGAGTACTCGACGACGGTCAGCGTCGCGAAGGTCGTCGTGCTGGTGGCGATCGTCGCCTTCCTCCAGTGGCGCCCCCAGGGCCTGTACACCCTTCGCACCCGGAGCCTGGCATGACGACACTCACCGAACGCTTCCGTGTCCCGGCCGCCTTCCTCCTCGGCGCGGTCCTCCTGTTGGGCGTGGCCCCGGTCGCCCTCTCCGACTTCCGGCTCTCCCTGCTCTCCAAGTACCTCTGCTTCGCGATCGTCGCCGTCGGCGTCAGCCTCGCCTGGGGCCGCGGCGGTCTGATGGTGCTCGGACAGGGCGTCTTCTTCGGCCTCGGCGGCTACGCCATGGCCATGCACCTCAAGCTCACGGACGCCGCCGCCACCGGCCAGAAGCTCCCCGACTTCATGCAGCTGTACGGCACTTCGGACGCGCTGCCGTGGTGGTGGAAGCCGTTCGCCAACCCGCTGTTCGCCATCGCCATGACGATGGTGCTGCCGATGGCGGTCGCCGCGGTCCTCGGCTTCTTCGTCTTCCGCCGCCGGGTCAAGGGCGCGTACTTCGCGATCCTCAGCCAGGCGCTCGCCGCCGCCCTGTCCATCTGGCTGGTCGGCCAGCAGGCCACCACCGGCGGCACCAACGGACTCACCGACATCCAGGGCTTCTTCGGCTACTCGCTGGACGACCCGGTCAACCTGAAGATGGTGTACTTCATCATCGCCGCCGTCCTGCTCCTGCTGATGGCGCTGGCCCGCCAGCTGTTCGTCAGCCGCTACGGCGAACTCCTGGTCGCCGTACGGGACTCGGAGGAGCGGGTGCGCTTCCTCGGGTACGACCCGGCGATGGTCAAGCTCGTCGCGTACGTCGTCGCCGCGGGCATGGCCGGTCTCGCGGGCGCGCTCTTCGTGCCGGCGGTCGGGATCATCTCCCCCGCGCTGATCGGCATCGTGCCGTCGATCGGCTTCGTGATCGGCGCGGCGGTCGGCGGACGGGCCTCGCTGGTCGGCTCGGTGCTCGGCGCGATCGCCGTGGCCTGGGCGCAGAGCACGCTGTCGGACGAGTTCCCGGCCGCGTGGACATACCTCCAGGGCCTGCTGTTCGTGCTGGCGGTCGGCTTCCTGCCGGGCGGCCTGGCCTCGCTGACGGTGTATCTGCGCAGGCGGCGCGAGCGGCCTCGTACGGCACCCGTGGTGGAAGAACCGGTTCCGGTGACGGTGGGAGAGACGGTATGAGCGGCGAGGGTCTGACGATCCGCGATCTGAGGGTCACCTTCGACGGCTTCACCGCGGTCGACGGCGTGGACCTCGACATCCACCCCGGCGACCTGCGCTTCCTCATCGGCCCGAACGGCGCCGGAAAGACGACCCTGGTCGACGCCGTCACCGGGCTGGTGAAGGCGACCGGTTCGGCGCGCTTCGGCGACCAGGAGCTGCTGGGCAGGCCGGTGCAGAAGATCGCCCGCACGGGCATCGGCCGTACGTTCCAAACGGCAACGGTGTTCGAGGAGTTGACGGTCCTTCAGAACCTGGACATCGCGGCGGGCGCGGGCCGGGGCGTGTGGACCATGCTGCGGCGCCGCAAGGACGTGCCCGAGCCGGTCGAGAGGGCGCTGGAGACGATCGGCCTGTCCGAGCTGCGCGACCGGCCGGCCGGGGTGCTCGCGCACGGGCAGAAGCAGTGGCTGGAGATCGGCATGCTGCTCGTCCAGGACGTACGGCTGCTGCTGCTCGACGAGCCCGTCGCCGGGATGAGCCACGACGAACGGCAGGCGACCGGCGAGCTGTTGCAGCGGATCAGCGAGGAGCGGACCGTCGTCGTCATCGAGCACGACATGGACTTCATGCGCGCCTTCGCCCGCAGCGTCAGCGTCCTGCACGGCGGCAAGGTGCTGAGCGAGGGCACGGTCGCCGAGGTGCAGGCGGACGCAAAGGTGCAGGAGGTCTACCTGGGGCGCGCCTCCGAATCCGCGGTCGAGGCCGCCGTCGAGCCCGCCGTAGAGACTCAGGAGGCCTGACGCCATGCTGGAGATCAAGAACGTCCGGGCCGGTTACGACCGTTCCAACGTGCTGCACGACGTCACGGTCGCCGTGCCGAAGGACGGGGTGGCCGCGGTGCTCGGGCACAACGGCGCCGGCAAGAGCACGCTGTTGCGCGCCGCGATGGGCCTGTTGAAGCCGAAGAGCGGCCAAGTCCTGCTGGACGGCGAGGACATCACCCGGTTGGCGCCGCACCAGCGGGTCGCGCGCGGGATGGCGTACGTCCCGCAGGGCCAGCAGTCGTTCCCGCACCTGACCACCGCCGAGAACCTCCAACTCGTCGCGGACGGCCGCAAGGGCGGCAAGGAGGCGGTCGCCGAGGCGCTCGACCTCTTCCCCGTCCTGCGGGAGCTGTCCGGGCGCCGGGCTGGTCTGCTCTCGGGCGGACAGCGGCAGCAACTGGCCATCGCCCGGGCCCTGATCACCGCTCCGCGGCTCCTTCTGCTCGACGAACCGACCGAGGGGATCCAGCCCTCGGTGGTCGCCGAGATCGAGGAGACGATCCTCGCGCTGACCCGACGCGGCGGCCTGTCCGTCCTCCTCGTAGAACAGCACGTCGGCTTCGCCATGCGGGCCGCGGAGCGGTACTACGTCCTGGAGGCGGGCCGGGTGACGTCGTCCGGGGAGGGCGGGACGGCTTCCGAGGCGCTTGTGCGGGAGGCGCTGAGCGTGTGAGCCGGGTGGGGGGCCGGGTTTCCCGAGGGCCACTGGTCGGATCAGTAGGGTCGTCGCCATGCGTGATGTGCGGGTGGTGTTGATCGGCGGTACGTCGAACGTCGGGAAGTCGACCGTTGCCCAAGTGGTGGCGGATCGGCTCGAGTTCGCGTACCTGAGCACCGACGGGCTGGCCCGGCACCCCGGGCGCCCCTGGAGGACCCCGGAGCGGGAGGTGCCGGCGCATGTCGCCGAGCACTACGCATCACTCACGGTCGACGAACTGATCACCTCCGTCCTCGGCCACTACGACCGGCTGTGGCCCCGCATCGAAGAGCTGATCACCGCCCATGCGGCCGAGGGCGGCGGCAGGAAGGGCCTGGTCCTGGAAGGCTCGGCCCTCTGGCCCGTCCGCGTCGCGAGTCTGCGGGTCCCGCGCACGGCTGCCGTGTGGCTCACCGCGGACAACACCCTGCTACGGGCCCGCATCCACGCAGGGGGCTGCTACGAGGCGGCTACCGACGAGGAACGGCACCTGATGGACAAGTTCCTGGCCCGCACCGAGCGCTACCAGGCCCACATGATCGATGCCGTCGACAGGTTGGGGCTGGATCGTGTCGACGCGGGTGGCGGACAGTCCCCCGCGGTACTGGCTGACGCGGTGCTCGCCGTCGCCGATGCGCAGACCACGGTGGGACGTTCATCCGCCGGACGATGAAGACGTCAGGGCGTTCGCATCCCCGGGAAGAGGGTGCGGGCCTGGTCGGGGGCCGGTGTCACGAAGACCGCCTCGCCCGTGGCCAGGGGTGTGGCCGGGTCCTCCTCGGTGGTGATCGAGCCGGTCACGAAGATCTTGCGGTCGTCGGTGCGGGTCACGCGGGCGAGGATCCGCAGGGGTGTCAACAGGGGTACCGGGCGCCGGTATCGGACCTCCAGGGAGACCGTCAGGCCGGGTGTGCCGGCTGACGCGCAGGCGCGGCCCATCAGTTCGTCCAGGAGCATCGCGCTCATGCCGCCGTGGCCGTAGCCGGGCGGGCCCTCGTGGGCGATGCCGAGGGTGCACTCGCCGAGGAGGCCGTCGGCGGTGGGCGTGATCCGTACAGGTGGGGCCAGCGGGCTGCCGGGGCCGACGACCGGGCTGTACATCCGGGCGCCCGCGGGGAAATCGTCCACGTCGGGGATCTCCGCACGGGCCCGCCGCCGTCCGGTCAGCCGGGCGGTGAGCCGGCGGACTTCGTCGGCCACCCGGTGGAGGGTGTCCGGGGTGGCCGCGGTGCGGACGGTGGCTTCCACGAGGGCGCGCAGTTCGTCGCCGAGGCGGGTGATGGCGGCCTTCCGGTGTTCCAGGTCGTCGTGGGCCGAGGGGGTGGGCGGTTCGGGCAGGGAAAGGTGCATCGGGCTTCTCGGTGAGGTGGGTCGGGGGCGGTCGTCGCGCGAGGGGAAGAGGTCGGGGCGGACGACCCGGTGTCGCGCAAGGGAAGGAGGCCGGGAGGACGACCCGGTTCAGTCGGCCCCGCGGACGAACACCGGCTTCAGGTGCTTCTCCGGGAGCGCCTCCGGCAGGTCCTCCCAGTCGATGACGTGGGAGACGACCCGCTCGGGGGCGACCGTGCCGGACGCGGCGAGGGTGAGCGCGTCGGGGATGTGGGCACGGACGTTGTCGCGGGCGATGCGCAGGGTGACGCCGTTCAAATACATGTCGAGCAGCGGAAGTTCGCCGGGACGGAAGTGGTTGCCCGCGCTCTCGCAGATCCCCTCCGGCACCAGCGCCTTGACCGTCAGGGCCAGTTGATCGACCCGTCCTGTCGCCTCCACGGCGATGTCGAAACCCCGCGGAAGCGGATCCAAGGACTCGGCCGTGACAGCCCCGAACCCCTCGGCGATCTCCCGGCGTTCGGCCACGGGATCGACGTAGAGGACCTCGGAGGCACCCAGCGCACGGGCAATGTCGCACACGTACAGACCGATGCTGCCCCGGGCCACGACCAGGACCCTGCCGCCGGGCCGCGCCTTGAGGTGCGGGGCCACCAGGCGCCAGGCCAGGGACCAGTTGTCGCTGGCGGAGGCCAGGGCGACCGCGTCGAGTCCGGTGGGCAGCGGGACGAGCATGGCGTCCGCGTACGGCACCCGGACCAGGTCGGAGAAGAGCCCGCCCCAACTGCCGCCGATCGGGGCGCCGTACATCGCCATGTGGGGCACGGCGGTGCAGTGCGCGGTCAGCCCGGCCCGACAGCGGTCGCAGGAACCGCAGTTGATGGACCACGGCACCACGACGAGATCGCCGGGCGCTACGGCGGTGACGGCGTCGCCGGCCTCGACGACCCGGGCGACGCACTCGTGGCCGATGGCGAAGGGCGGGTCCAGGAATCCATGTCCGGCGAGGATCGAGGAGTCCACGTCACAGGGGGTCGCGGCGACCGGTGCCACGATCGCCTCCCGCCCGGACTCCACCTTCGGGTCGGGCGCCTCGCGCCACTCGACCGTGCGCCTGGCGACGTAGGTCAGCTCACGCATCACGCCTCCCCTGCTGGGCGAGGGCCACCAGGTCGGCGTACCGGACGACCGAGCCACCCGCACCCCACGTGCCGTCGGGCTGCTCGTGCACCAGCACCCACACCCGCAGGGCGTCGTCGGCGCCCAGTCCTGCGGCGGCCAGCACCGTCTTCGTCGTCTCCTCGACGGAAGAGCGTGGTGTCGGGGGCGCCCTCCCAGCGGAGCAGGACGGCGGCGAGTTCCCGCTGGACGCCGGTGCGGCCCTGCTCGGTCAGGGCTCCGGCCGGGGCCGTGAGGCGGATCATCGGCATGGGCTGCGTACCTCTTCCCGTGGTCTATGACAGTCGTTATAAGTGAGGGTCACGGTAGACTATGACGGCTGTTATAGCCAATGGGTCCAGAAGGGATCGCGTACGTGACCAAGCCCAGCCCGACGCCGCGTGAGCGGATCGTCGCCGGTGCCGCCGACATGATCAGCCGGCGCGGCCTGAACGCGACGAGCATCCGCGAGATGGCCAAGCACGCCCGGGCGCCGCTCGGCTCGACGTACCACTACTTCCCCGAGGGCAAGCAGCAGCTGGCCACGGAGGCCGTGCGGTACACGGGCGCATGGACCTCCCGCGCCCTGCGCAAGGAGCTGGCGGCGGGTCCGGTCGCGGGACTGCGGGCCTTCCTCGCCCTGTGGCGCAAGATCGTCGTCGACAGCGACTTCCGGGCGGGCTGCCCGGTGCTCGCCGTCTCCATCGAGGAGCCGCCCACCGAAGAGACGCCGGCCGCCCTCCTGGCCGCCGCCGACGTCTTCACCGAGTGGGAGACGCTGCTGTCGACCTCGCTGCGCGAGCACGGCGCCGGGCCGGAGCAGGCGGAGCAGCTCGCGACCCTGATCGTCGCGGCCGTCGAGGGCACCGTGGCCATGTGCCGCGCCAAGCGCAGTACCGAGCCCCTCGACCGCACCGCCGAGCAGCTCCAGGCGCTCATCCTCGCCACGATCGAGAAGTGAGGGCGGCCGTCAGGCACCCAGCGCGGCCCGGACGGCCTTGACCCGCTCCTCCGTGAACACCCCGCTCTCCAGCAGCGACAACACGGACAGCACTCCACCGGAGGAGCCCCAGCTCCCCTCGTCGATCACCCGGAAGGTGACCCACCAGGCCGGGGACGGCCACTCCATCCCGCAGGCGTCGGCGAGCGCGGCCAGGACGCGTTCGATCACCTCGGCGCGTACGTCGGGCTGCCATGCGGCGTCCATGACCGCGATGTCGACCGTCATCACGTCGAGTTCCGGCCCCGCGTCCACGAGCAGCCGGCCGCCGATGGCCAGCGCCTCGGCCATCTCGTCGACGCGCCATGGACTCCGCCTCAACAACACGGCTATCGTCCCGACACATCAATGAAAGCAACTTTCACTCATCGAAAGGTGTCGCCATGGGCTGGCTGGGACTCGACCGCAGCAAGGCGCTCGTCATCGGGGCCGGGGGCCTGGGGGCGGCCTGTGTCCGGGGGCTGGCGGCGGCCGGAGCGCGCCTCTCCGTCGCGGACGTGGACGAGTCGAAGCTCAAGGCGCTGCGTGACGATCCGGCGCTCACGGATGCCGAACTGCACCTGTTCCAGGCGGACATGACGACGTCGGCCACCTGCGAGGGCACCGTCAAAGCCGTCTCCGACGAACTCGGCGGGCTCGACGTGCTGGTGCACGCCGTCGGCACCAACGACCGCCGTCCGGTGGTGGAGACCCCGGACGAGGTGTGGGAGCGGATCCTGACCCTGAACCTGTCCAGCGCGTTCTACGCGGGCCGGGCCGCCGGCCGTCTGATGCGCGGGACGGGCGGCAGCATGGTGTTCTTCTCCTCCGTCTCCTCCCGGCTCGCCCACAAGCACCACGCCCCGTACGCGGCGACCAAGGGCGGCCTCGATCAGCTGGTGCGGGTGATGGCCCGGGAGTGGGCGACGGACGGCGTCACCGTCAACGCCGTGGCGCCCGGTTACACGGAGACCGAGCTGACCAGGGAGTACCTGGACCGGCCCGGGATGCGCGAGGAGATGGTCGGTCTCGTCCCGGCCGGGCGGCTGGGCACGCCCGAGGACGTGGTCGGCGCGGTGCTCTTCCTCGCCTCGCGACGGTCGTCGTTCGTCACCGGGCAGGTGCTCTACGTGGACGGCGGCCGCACCCTTGTCTGAACCGGCCTGCCCGCTGCCCGAACCGGCCTCGGCGACCCGCCCGAAGCGGGGCTCAGCGACCGCCGAGCAGCCGGGTGATCTCCCCGCAGGCCTCCAGCAGCGGCGGCCGCAGTTCGCCGAGCAGCCGGTCGAGCGGGAACTCCATCGCGGGCACGGCCACGTTGACCGCGGCCACCACCGCCCCGGTCGCGTCGCTCACGGGAGCGGCCACCGACCGCAGCCCGTAGGCGAGCTCCTCGTCCTGCACGGCCCAGCCCTGCTCGCGGATCTCGCCGAGCGCCCGCTTGAGCGCGCCGAGGGACCTGATGGCGTTGGGGCCGGTCGCCCCGGTGAAGGACCCCTCCCCCAGGCGTTCCTTGAGCTCGCCGTCGTCCAAGCTGCTCAGCAGGACCTTGCCGATCGAGGTGGAGACCGCCGGGAGCCGGGAGCCGACCTGGATGTTGGCCGTCACCAGGTCGTTGTTGCGCAGCCGGACCAGATACAGCACCCGGTCGTCGGAGAGGCTGCCGAGGTTCACCGTCTGGCCGGTCGTCGCGGCGAGGCGGCGCAGCGGTCCGTCGGCCAGTTCGACGAGGTCCAGGCCGCGCAGGGCCGCGAAGCCGAGGGTGAGGACCTTCGGCGCCGGACGGTAGGCGCCGTCGGGGAGTTGCTCCAGGAAGCCCTCGGTCACCAGGGTGGCGGCCATCCGGAAGGCGGTCGGCAGCGGGACGCCGGTCTCGGCCGCCATGTCGGTGAGCTTCATCGCCGGGCGCTGCTCGGAGAAGAGCGCGAGCAGCCGGAGCCCCTTGGCCAGGGCCTCGACGTGGTAGCCGCGCTTCGCTGCGGGGCCGTCCTCGGACGGGGCGGTGGGTTCGGCACGCGGCGGCACTGGCGGCTCGCTTTCAGTACGGGCTTTCATTTCAGCGGTACGGGCTTTCATTCCATGGAAGTCGATATCACAGGACAGGAGAGCATGTGAACGCACGACTGGCCGCACTGTCCCCCGCCGACCTCAACCCGGAACAGCACGCCGTCTACCGGGCCATCACCGGCGGCCCGCGCGCCGACGGGCCGCAGACCTTCCCCCTCACCGACGAAGAGGGCACCCTGCGCGGCCCGTTCAACGCCATGCTGCTGAGCCCGCCCGTGGGCCACGCCGTACAGGCGCTCGGCGCGGCGGTCCGGTACGGCACCGTACTGACCGACCGCGCACGGGAGTTGGCGATCCTCGCCGTGGCCGCGCACTGGAACAGCGCCTTCGAGCGCGAGTCCCACGAAGCCGTCGGTCGTGCGGCCGGTCTCACCGAGCCGGAGCTGAAGGCGCTGCGGGAGGGGACGGCTCCCCCGCTCGACGACCTCGCCGAACGAGCCGTCCTGCAGACCGCCTTCAGCCTCCTGCGGCGCGGCACGCTCGGCGACGACGAGTACGCCGACGCCGTGTCCGCCGTGGGCGAGCGGGGCCTGTTCGAGCTGACGACCCTGGTCGGCTACTACGGCATCCTCGCCCTCCAGCTGCGCGTTTTCACAGGTGAGGGACCTTGACGCCGGGTGACGACCCCTCAATACTCAAGACCGCGTTCACCAAGCGAATCTGACTTTCACTCAGCGAAAGAAAGAAGGGCTACTGTGAGGATCGGTGTACTCGACGGCCGCGCGGTGGTGGTCCGCGGCGATCGCGCCGTGGCCGTCCGTCAAGCCTCGCAGGGACGGCTGCCCGACGACCCGATGGCGCTGTTGGACGAGTGGCCGCGGGTGCGCGACTGGGCGGCCGAACTGCCCGACGACGCCTTCGACTTGACGGTCACCCCGGCCGCGCTCGGCGCCCCGGTGCCGCGCCCCCGGCAGGTGTTCGCGGTGGCCCTCAACTACCCCCCGCACGCGGCGGAGGCCGGGTTCACCCCGCCCGCGGAACCGCTCGTCTTCACCAAGTTCCCGGCCTGCATATCCGGTCCGGACACCACGGTGGCGCTCCCGCCCGGAAAGGTCGACTGGGAGGTCGAACTCGTCGCGGTCGTCGGCCGGGAGACCTACCGGGTGAGCGAGGAGCACGCCTGGGACGCGGTGGCCGGTCTGACCGTCGGCCAGGACCTCTCCGAGCGCGTCACCCAACTCCAGGGAAAGCCCGCTCAGTTCAGCCTCGGCAAGTCCTTCCCCGGCTTCGGGCCGACCGGTCCGGTCCTGGTCACCCCGGACGAGTTCGACGACCCCGACGACCTGGAGATCACCGGGCTGCTCAACAACGAGGCCGTCCAGCACGACCGTACGAAATCCATGATCTTCCCGGTACCGGAACTCATCGCCCGCCTCTCGGCCGTACTGCCTTTGTTCCCAGGGGACTTGGTCTTCACCGGCACCCCGGCCGGGGTCGGCAACCGGATGGACCCGCCGCGTTATCTGACGGCGGACGACGAACTCGTCAGCCGGATCGAGGGCATCGGCGAGATCCGGCAGGGCTTCACCGACGTCCGCCCCTGAACAGGAGTCTCCTATGGCCCAGCAGAACATTCCCCGCCGTTTCGAGGGGCGTACGGTCCTGGTCACCGGCGCCGGGACCGGCTACGGCGCCGAGATCGCCGTCCGGGCGGCGCAGGAAGGTGCCCGGGTCGCCGTGCACTTCCGCAGTTCGGCGGCGGGGGCGGAGAAGACGGTGGCCCGGATCAAGGACGTCGGCGGTGAGGCGTTCACCGTGCAGGCCGACATCGCCGTGCACGCGGAGGTGATCCGCATGGCGGGTGAAGTCTTCGATCGTTTCGGCGGGTTGGACGTGCTGGTCAACAACGTGGGGGACGTGGCGGGCGATCAGATGTCCTGGCGGGACCTCACCGAGGAGTCCGTCGACCATGTGCTCGCGGTGGACGTCAAGGGGACCATGCTGTGTGTGCACGAGTTCGGCTCCCAGATGCTGGAGCAGGGCCACGGGGCGATCGTGAACATCGGCTCGACCGTGATCGTGCGGGGCAGTGCGCGGGCGCCGCAGTACGCCGCCGCGAAGTACGGCATCCTCGGGATCACCAAGTCCTACGCCCAGGCGTTCGCGCCGGTCGTACGGGTCAACACCTTCGCGCCCGGTTTCATCGAGACCGAGACGCTGCTGAACCGGGCGGACTGGAAGGCGGGCCGCCGCGAGGACATGGTCGCCAAGACCCCGATGGGCCGTATCCCGGGCCCGGCCGAACTCGCCGGCACCGCGCTCTTCCTGGCGACCGACGACGCCGCCCACATGACCGGGGTCTACCTCAACGCGGACGGCGGCTTCAACATGATCGGCGCCTGAATCAGGCGGCCTGCTCCGGCTCGACGGCCGTCTTCGCTTCCGCGACCGTCTGCTCCTCGACATCATCGTCACGCTTGCGCTTGGAGGCCAGCTCCTTGGCCTTCGCATCCGAGTACAGACGCATCTCCGCCTCGGTCCGCAGGTCGAACACCGTTGCCTCCTTGGTCAGTTGGCTGTCGCGAATCGCTTTACTTGAACATTACCCGATCATGGCGGGATCCGTCACGGTTTTGCTCCCGCACCGTCGTGCAGCACCGGCACCTCCCCCGCCTCGGCGAGCCGGGTGCGCAGTCGGAACGCGTCCTGGCCGGGCGGGAGGCCGTACGCGCGGCGGTACTCGCGGTTGAACTGGGTGGCGCTGACGTAGCCGACCGCCTGGGCGACCTGGGCCGCCGTCGCGTCGCCCGCGAGCAGTCGGCGCCGGGCCTCCTGGAGCCGCAGGTGCTTCTGGAACCTCACCGGGCTCATGCCGGTGGCCGCCTTGAAGTGCCGGTGCAGGGTGGCCGGGCTCATCCGGGCCATCCCGGCGATGTCGTCGATGCCGAGCGGTTCGGCGTAGTGCTCGCAGATCCAGCGGGCCACGGTACGGATCCGGGAGGTGGCGGAGTCGGCCAGCGACCATTGGCGCATGACGGGCCCGAGGGGGCTGCGCAGCAGCCGGTAGAGGATCTCCTCCTCGATGCGGGGCGCCAGCGGACGGATGTCGTCCGGGGCGCCGAGGAGCTGGATCCACCGGGTGACCGCGTCGACCAGTTCGGGCGCCATCGGCGCGGTGACCGCCGCGGCGGAGGGCGACGCCTGCCCCGTCTCGTCCAGCTCCATCTGCACGGCGGCGAGGGTCGGTCCGTCGAGCCGCATGACGGCGGCGCGGTAGGGCACCTTCTCGAAGACCGCGGTGACCGGCAGGTCGAGGGTGAACAGCGCCATCTCGCCCGGCGGGGTGATCCAGCTCCGCTCGCCCGCCGTGGTGCGCTTGGCGCCGTCGGCGATGAAGCAGATCATCGGCTCGTACGTCACCTCGACCGGCTCGATCAGCTCGTCGAGGGCGACCAGGGAGAGGCGCGGCACGGCGGTCTCGGACCACGGTCCCTGACAGTGCCGTTCGATCGCGTGGGCCAGCCGGTCCAGCATGGAACACACCCTTCGGTGAGAGGATCAGGCAATCTTATGCGATCGGTGCCCCATGCTCTCCGGGCGCCGTGCGCCTAGCGTCGACGGCATGACACAGCACGACAGGAACCTCCCGCACCGCAGGCTCGGCACCCAGGGTCTGGAGGTGGGCGCGGTCGGCCTGGGCACGATGGGCATGACCATGGCCTATGGCGCCCCGGACGAGCAGGGCGGCATCGACACCATCCGGCGCGCGTACGAGCTCGGCGTCACCCTCTTCGACACCGCAGAGCTGTACGGCATGGGTACGGGCAGCAACGAGCAGCTGCTCGGGCGGGCGCTGAAGGACGTCCGCGACGAGGTCGTCCTCGCCACCAAGTTCGGCTTCGACCTGAGCGACCCCACGAAGCTCGGCGCCCTGGACAGCCGCCCCGAGCACATCCGCGAGGTCGCCGAGAACAGCCTGCGCCACCTCGGCACCGACCACATCGACGTCCTCTACCAGCATCGCGTCGACCCGGCCGTCCCCATCGAGGACGTGGCCGGCACGGTCGGCGAGCTGATCGCCGAAGGCAAGGTCCGCTTCTTCGGTCTGAGCGAGGCCGGGCCCGACGTCATCCGCCGCGCGCACGCCGTGCAGCCGGTCTCCGTGCTCCAGACCGAGTACTCGGTGTTCGAGCGGGCGGTCGAGGCCGAGGTGCTCCCGGTGGTGCGCGAGCTGGGCATCGGCTTCGTGCCGTACTCCCCGCTGGGCCGTGGCTTCCTCACCGGCGCCGTCAAGCCCGCCGCCGAGTACCCGGCCGACGACATGCGCAGCTGGGACGAGCGCTGGCAGCCCGGGAACTACGAGAAGAACCTGGCCGCCGTCCGTGACCTGACCGCCCTCGCCGAGAGCAAGGGCATCGCGGTGACCCAGCTGGCGCTGGCCTGGCTGCTGGCCCAGGGTGAGGACATCGTGCCGATCCCGGGCACGCGCAGCCCGCGGCGCCTGGAGGAGAACGTCGACGCCGCGTACGTCACGCTCACCGCCGAGGACCTCGCCCGCATCGCGGAGATCCTCCCGCACGGGGCGGCCGGCGCCCGTTACCCCGCGGACTTCATGCCGACCTGGTAGCGGTACGTCGTCACCCGGGCGCTCAGGACTGCCGTACGGCCGTCTCCTGGGCGCCCTCGGGACGGCGGGCGCGCGTCCAGCCGTACACCACCACCGAGCACAGGGCCGCGAGCGCGCACCAGGTCGACACGAACTCCAGGCGCCACAGGGTCCAGCAGACCAGCGCGCCCGCTCCGGTCAGCGCCCCCAGGCCGACGATCCAGCGGTCGCCGGAGAGCAGCAGGGAGCCGACCGTGGCCACCAGGTAGCCCGCGACGAGGAGTTCGGGGTGCGGCAGCCCGGTGGCGTAGCCGACGGTGTGGCCGCGGATCTCGGCGCGCACGGGGCGGGTGGCGATGCCGTACGCGAGACCGGCGGCGGTCAGCGCGCCCAGGGCCACGAGCGGTGTCACCCGTCGTCTCGCGGCGGGTGTCGCCGTGCACCACACCGCCACCGGCACCCACAGGGCGAGCAGGGGGAGGGCGATGACGGTCCAAGCGACGGTGGCCGGTCCGGTGCCGCCGCCGACGTGCCACACCCGGGCCTCGACCAGTTGGTGCGCGCCGAGCAGCAGCGGCAGCGCGGCGAGCGGCAGGTCGGCGGGGCGCCGGACACGGGCGACGCAGGCCACCCCCACCGACGCGACGGCGGTTCCCGCCACGAGATCGGCCGTCGCACTCCAGCACATGGAAAGCCCATCGGTCGCTTCGGTCATCGGCGCCGACCACGCTAACCGCGCACCGGCGCCTTCTCTGTCACCCTGGGCTGCGTGCCGAACTCCTCTCCCGTCACCCCGGACGCGCCCTCCTCCATAGGTACCCCGCTGCTCACGCAGCAGTGGCTCGATCTCGCGTTCCTGCACTGGGCCGTCGAGCCGGACGTCGTGGCGGGACTGCTCCCGCACGGAACCGTGCCCGACACGCACGACGGGATGACGTACGTCGGCCTGGTCGCCTTCCGGATGCACCGGGTGGGCTGGCTGGGGCTGCCGGGGGTGCCGTATCTCGGGACCTTCCCGGAGACGAACGTGCGGCTGTACTCGGTGGACGCGCACGGGCGGCGCGGGGTGGTGTTCCGGTCGATGGACGCCTCGCGGCTGATCCCGGTGGTGATGGGGCGCGTCGGCTTCCGGCTGCCGTACCTGTGGTCGCGGATGGCGGTGCGGCGGGCCGGGGACACCGTCACCTACACGAGCGCCCGCCGCTGGCCGGGGCCGCGCGGTGCCCGGAGCCGGATCACGGTCCGCACCGGCGAGCCGATCACGGAGCCGACCGACCTGGAGCACTTCCTGACCGCCCGCTGGGGCATGCACAACGCGTTCTTCGGCGGCCCGACGGCGGCCGGCTACCTGCCCAACCACCATCCGCGCTGGCCGCTGCACCGCGCCGAGCTGCTGGAGTGCGAGGAGGACCTGATCGCGGCGGCGGGACTGCCGGCTCCCACAACGGAGCCGGTCAGCGTGCTCTGCTCCCCCGGGGTCCCGGTCCGGCTCGGCCGCCCGGCGCGCCCCGCGGGGATCCCGACGCCCTGACGCCCCCGAAGGCGCTGCGCCTGCGGTACCAGGGGCGGTACCGCTGACCGCCGTGGCGGAATTCCGCGGGCATTCACGACGCGATCATGTCGGCGGGGTTGAACCCCCGTGCGTCCTCACTAGGTTCGGTGGGCGTCCCGTCCCCCACGCAGTGAGGTGACCATGTCGGTACGACCTGTCCTCGTCGGCCTGGCGCTGGTGCTCGCCCTTCCGGGCACCGCGCACGCCACGGCGTACGGCGGCCACGAACCACCCTCCCACAAGCGGCAGTTCGACCTCCAGGCGCACCGCGGCGGACTCGGCATGACGACCGAGGAGTCCCTGGAGGGGTTCGGCAAGGCGATGCGGCTCGGGGTGTCCACGCTGGAACTGGACACCCATGTCACCAAGGACGAGAAGGTCGTGGTCAACCACGACCGGCAGATCAGCGCGGTGAAGTGCCGGGACACGGGCCCGGTCACGGCCGGCGACCCGATGTACCCGTATGTCGGCAAGTACATCAAGGATCTGACGCTGGCTCAGATCAAGACGCTGGACTGCGGCTACCAGCAACTGCCGGGCTTTCCCGAGCAGGAGGTGGTCAAGGGCTTCCGGATGGTCGAGCTGAAGGACGTCCTGAACCTGGTCAAGAGCTACCGGGCCAGGCAGGTCACGCTGAACATCGAGACGAAGGTCGAGGCGGGTGCGCCCGAACAGACCGCGCCACGCGCGCTGTTCGTCCGCCGCGTCCACGAGGAGATCCACCGCTCGGGCATCGAGAGGCAGGTGACGATCCAGTCCTTCGACTGGGGCGCGCTCAAGGCGATGCACCGACTGGCCCCGAAATGGCCCCTGGTGGCGCTCACCAACTACGACTTCCTCCAGGTCGGCAAGCCCGGTGCCTCCCCCTGGCTCGGCGGCATCGACGCCGACGACTACGACGGCGACTTCGTGAAGGCGGCCGCGACGATCCCCGGCGTCAGGGCCCTCTCCGTAGAGGGTCGGGCTGTTCGCCGGCCGTGTCGCGGCCGGTGGCCAGCAGGCGGCCGCGGGTCTCCTCGTAGCCGAGCATGCCCGCGTGCAGTCTG
>NZ_JBEYVC010000163.1:0-23422 GCF_040643855.1 Streptomyces sp. NPDC047072
GGGCCGGGGCCCGGTGACGGTGTCGGCCATGGTTCTCCTCGGTGGTGGGGGGCTCCGCGAGGGGGCGGAGCGCCGGGGCGAAGTGGTCGAGGCCTCGATGAGCACATGCAAACAGACAGGGCTGACACCATCCCGCCAGTAACCTGACAGCGAGCTGACGTGATTCAGATCACAGGTTTATGCGGATCCGACAAGTGCCGTCAGCGGGGAGGGAGTTGTGCGGTCGCCGTGTGCTTTCCGTGCGCGAGGGCATGAACGGCGGCGGTACGTCCGTCTTTGCAGCGCAAGCCGTCAGGCGTCGACGTCCGACCGCCCCAGCCAGTAGCCGAAGCCCCGGCGGGTGTGAACGAGTGCGGGGGCGTCCTGGTCCACCTTGCGGCGCAACCGGGAGACCAGCTGTTCGATCGCGTTGTCGCCGCGGTGGTCGCCCCAGACGTACCGGCCGATCTGCTCCTTGGACAGCACCCGGTGGGCGTTGACGAGGAGGTGGCGCAGCAGCCGGTACTCGGCGGGCGTGAGGTCGAGCAGGCGCGGCCCGCGCCGGGCCTCGCACAGGCCGTCGTCGAGGACGAGGTCACGATAGGACAGCGCACCGGAGCGGGCGGTCCCGGCTGCGGTGCCGCGCAGCAGGATCTTCACCCGGGCCAGCAGGTCGGCGACCCGGAAGGGCTTGGTGAGGTAGTCCCGCTCCCCCAGGCCCAGTTCGGGGACGAGCCGGTCCAGGGACTCGTAGTCGGTGAGCAGCAGGACCGGCGGGCGGTCGGCCAAGGCCGGTCGGCTGCGGCCCAGTTCGGCGACGTCCGGCAGGGTCGCGTCGAGGACCACCAGGTCGAAACGCTCCCGCGCGAGCCGCACCGGGGCGTCCCGCGCGGTGTCGGCGACGGCGATCCGGTAGCCCGCCAACTCCAGCGTGGTGGAGAGCAGTTCGGCGACGTCGGAGTCGCCCGCGACGATCAGGAGGCGCTGACCGGCACCGCGGGCGAGTGCCGGTTTCTCGGCGGAACTGCCATGCATGGACGAGACCGTTCGTGGGGGAAGCACGCCCCACCCTAGCGCCTCCTTGCCTAACTCAAGCAACTCCCCTTCCGGGTGCCCGCGCGCTGTCGTCAGCGGCCCGTGGTGACCGGCGCCAGCCACAGCCCGACCACGGCGTCACCGAGACCGGTGGCGGCGTCGTGCCAGCTGGCGCGGGGCGTCGGCGTGCCCTCGGCGAGCGCCCGTTCCCGCTCGGCGGACATGTGCACGATCAACTGGCGGGCCATGTCCGAGCGTTCGGCCCGGACGTCGGCGGGCAGCTCGGGCAGACACCCGTGCAGGCCCTCGACGATCCGCTGGAGCGACGGCGAGGACATGGACTCCTCCACCATGATCTGCTGGAGCACCGGGTCGGTCATGACCTGGGCGCAGAACCGGGCGAACCAGGTGGGGCTGCCCAGCGCGGCCAGATGCTCGGGGACCGCGCGCACCAGGCAGTCCACCCAGTCGCGTACGTCCGGGGAGTCGCCGATCCGCTCCAGCAGCCGGACCCGGATCGCCTCCACCCGGACATGGTGCTTGCGGGCGATGGCCCGGACCAGGTCGGCCTTGGTGCCGAAGTGGTAGCCGACGGCCGCGTTGTTGCCCTGCCCGGCGGCCTCGCTGACCTGACGGTTGGAGACCGCGAGCACACCGCGCTCGGCGAACAGCCGCTCCGCCGCGGTCAGGATGAGCTCCCGCGTCGCGCTGACCTGTTCCTCGCGTGCCGTCCTGCCCGCCATGATCACCACCGCACCGGGACTTCGCTGAGCCCTCCGACGGCCAGCCCCTCGAGCCGCCTGAGGTCCGCCGCCGGCGCGGCGAGTTCCAGTGTCGGAAGCCTACGCAACAGCACGTCGAGGACGGTGCGCAGCACCGCTCGGGCCAGCGCCTGACCGAGGCAGGAACGGGCACCGGCGCCGAACGCGAGGTGGTGGTTGGGGCTGCGGTCGAGGGTCATCTCCGCGGGAGCGTCGAAGGCGCTCTCGTCACGGTTGGCGGCCGCCGCGACGCACAGCACGGTCGTGCCCCGTGGCAGCACGGTGCCGGCGATCTCGGCCTCCTCGGCCAGGTAGCGCGGCATGCCGAGACCCGGGTCGGCGTCGTAGCGCAGGACCTCCTCGACGGCGCTGGGCACCAGCGAGGGGTCGGTGAGCAGCCGTTCCCAGTGGCGGCGGTCGGCGAGGAGGAGGGCGACCATCTTGGCGATCACGTTCATGGTGGTCTCGTGCCCGGCGACCAGCAACGCCTGGCCGGTGAAGACGAGTTCACGCTCGCTCAGGGTGCGGCCGTCGGCGTCCCGGGCGGTGACGAGCGCGCCGAGCAGGCCGTCGGTGGGCTCGTCCTGCCGGGCGTGCACCTGGGCGCCGAGGTAGTCGACGAAGGCGTCCTGGACGGTGTCGTACTCCTGCTGGGTGTAGCGGGTGAGGTTGAGGAGGACGTCGGACCAGCGGGCGAACCGGTCGCGGTCGGCGTCGGGGACGCCGAGCAGGTCGCACATCACCCACACGGGCAGCGGGTAGGCCAGGTGGGCGCGGAGGTCGGCGGGGTGTCCGTGCGCGAGCATGCCGTCGACGAGCCGTTCGGTGCGCGCCTCGATGGCCGGGGTCAGCGCGGCCACCCGCTCCGCGGTGAGCCACCGTCCCACCAGGCGCCGCCAGCGGCGGTGGGCCGTGCCGCCGTCGGGGATCGCCGTCGCCATGTCGCTGTTGAAGACCCCGCCGGTCTCGTCGGTCGCGATCCGGGCCGCGTCCCGCGCGGTCAGCCGGCGGGTGAAGCGGCCGTCGGAGAGCACTTGACGGACGTCCTCGTAGCGGGTGAGCAGGGCCACCTCGTCCCCGCTCGGCAGGGTGGCCCGTGCGACAGGACACTCCCGGCGCAGCGCGGCCCACTCCTCGGGGGCCTCGAGCGCCGGGCCCCGGCGCAGTGGATAGGTCAGGGTCGGCTTGCGCTCGCTCCAGGACATGGGTCCTCCTCGGCTCCGGCGATCGCTGCACGGTCAGGACAGCCGGGCCAGTAAGCTAAGTCAAGCATCTGACTTAACTTCGGCCGGGTTTTCGTTTCCCGGTCCCGTTGACCGGGATTTCGCTTCCCGGTCCCGTTCCCCTGCCCATGGAGGCCCTGTCATGTCCGACGCTCCCGCCAGACCCGCCGACGCGGGTGCCGCGGCCCCGACGCGGCCGAACGCCGTGGTGGCGGTGCTGGCCTTCGCCGGAATCGTCGTCTCGCTGATGCAGACCCTGGTCATCCCGATCGTCCCGGAACTGCCGAAGCTGCTCGACGCGCCGGCCTCGGACACCGCCTGGGCGGTCACCGCGACCCTGCTGGCCGCCGCCGTCGCCACCCCGGTCGTGGGCCGCCTCGGCGACATGTTCGGCAAGCGCCGCATGCTGCTCGTCAGCGTCGTGATGCTGGTGATCGGATCGGTGGTGTGCGCGCTCAGCGACGCGCTGGTCCCGATGATCGTCGGGCGTGCCCTGCAGGGCTTGTCCTCCGGAGTCATCCCACTCGGCATCAGCATCATGCGCGACGAGCTGCCCACCGAGCGCCTCGCCGGGGCCACCGCTCTGATGAGCGCCTCCCTCGGGGTCGGCGGCGCGCTGGGCCTGCCGACGGCCGCGCTGATCGCGGACAACTTCGACTGGCACATCCTGTTCTGGAGCTCAGCCGCGATGGGGCTGGTGGCCCTCGTCCTGGTCACCCTGTTCGTGCCGGAGTCCCGGGTGCGCACCGGCGGCCGCTTCGACGCGGTCGGCGCCGTCGGCATGGCCACCGGCCTGATCTGTCTGCTGCTCGCCATCTCGAAGGGCGCCGACTGGGGCTGGACCAGCGGCACCACACTGGCCCTGTTCGTCGCCGCCGTGGTCGTACTGGTTGCCTGGGGCGTCTTCGAGCTGCGCACCACCCAGCCGCTGGTGGACCTGCGCACCACCGCCCGTCGCCAGGTGCTGTTCACCAACCTCGCCTCGATCGCGGTCGGCTTCTCGATGTTCGCGATGTCCCTGGTGCTGCCGCAGCTGCTCCAGCTGCCGACGCAGACCGGCTACGGCCTGGGCAAGTCCCTGCTGACCGCCGGTCTGGTCATGGCCCCCTCCGGTCTGGTGATGATGGCCCTCGCCCCGGTCTCCGCCGCGGTCTCCAAGGCCAAGGGGCCGAAGGTGACCCTGATGATCGGCGCGCTGATCGTGGCCGCCGGGTACGGGCTGAACATCGCGCTGATGTCCGAGGTCTGGCATCTGGTCATGGTGTCCTGTGTGATCGGCGCCGGGATCGGCTTCACGTACGGCTCGATGCCCGCGCTCATCATGGGCGCGGTGCCCGCCTCGGAGACGGCGGCCGCCAACAGCCTCAACACCCTGATGCGGTCCATCGGTACGTCGGTGGCGAGCGCCATCGCCGGTGTGGTGCTGGCCCAGATGACCATCGACCTGGGCGGGTACGCGCTGCCGTCCGAGAGCGGCTTCAAGACGGTCATGGCGATCGGCGCCGGTGCGGCGCTCCTCGCCTTCGCCATCGCCTCGTTCATCCCCCGCCCGCGGGCCACCGCGGTGCCGGCGGCCGCGGCGCCGACGGCGGCGGAGACGTCGGCCGGGGCGACCTCGGGTCTTTGACGGCCGGGGCCCGGCGGCCGCTGCGACGCGGCCGCCGGGTCCGTTGGTCCCGCCCGAGCTCGTCCTGCCCCAGGAGGACCGGGCGTTGTCACGTACTGCGTTTTCAGTAGCCGCTCGGAGGACGACACGCGGGCTCCGCTCCGGAAGGCTGGGGGAACGTCCGGGCCTCCGGCGCCCGCCCTGGTTCCAGGACCCGACCGGAGAACCCGATGAGCATCCCCTGGCAGCGCTACGCCGACGACCACGCCCGTACGGTCGACACGATGACGGCGGCGCTGCTCTTCCCCGCCTTCCTGTTCGGCAGCGAGGTGCACGTGCCGGGCGCCGAACAGCCCGATGTCGTCGGCCCCACGATCGCCCTCGCGGCCGTCTCCTGCGCCGCCATCTTCTGGCAGCGCAGCCGCCCCCGTACGGTCGTCGCCGTGACCACGGCGTGCGCCGCCGTCGCCAGCGCCCTGGGCATCCTGTTCACCCCGCTGCTGCTGGGGCCGCTCATGCTCGCCCTGCACCGGGTGGCCCTGGCGACCGACCGGCGCACGGCCCGCCGCTGCCTGCTGTCCGCGCTCGCCGTACTGGTGACGACGGCCCTGCTGCTCGATCCCCTGCACCATCCCTGGCCCCTGGACACACTGAGTCCGGCGGCCTGGCTGCTGCTGCCGGTCGCCGTGGGCAACGCGAGCCGGCTGCGCGGCGCCTATCTGGAGGCCGTCCAGGCGCGTGCCGAGTACGCCGAGCGCAGCCGGGAGGAGGAGGCCCGCCACCGGGTCGCCGAGGAGCGCATGCGCATCGCCCGGGAGCTGCACGACGTCGTGGCCCACCACCTGGCCCTCGCCAACGCCCAGGCGGGCACGGCGGCCCACCTCGCCCGCACCCATCCCGCGCAGGTGGAGAAGATCCTCACCGACCTCGCCGGTACGACGTCCTCCGCGCTGCGCGAGATGAAGGCGACCGTGGGCCTGCTGCGCCGGGCGGACGACCCGGACGCGCCCCTGGCACCGAGCCCGGGGCTCGGCCAGCTGCCGGAGCTGACGGAGACGTTCGAGTCCGCCGGGCTGACCGTGCACGTCACCACCGAGGGGGACGCGCGTCCGCTCACACCCGGCGTGGACCTGACGGCGTACCGGATCGTCCAGGAGGCGCTGACCAATGTCACCAAGCACGCGCGCGTGCAGGCGGCGCACGTCCGGTTGCGCTTCAGGGCGGACCATCTGACGATCACCGTCACCGACGACGGCACCTCCACCACCGCCACGGCCCCCGCCCCGGGCCACGGCTTCGGGCTGATCGGCATGCGGGAGCGGGCCCGCTCGGTCGGCGGCGCCCTGAAGGCCGGACACCGGCTGGAGGGCGGCTTCGAGGTCACCACCCGGCTCCCGCTGTACCCCTGTGCCCCGGACCACGAGGCAACCGCCTCGGACCACGAAGAACGGACCCCATGACCATCCGTGTGCTGCTCGCCGACGACCAGGCTCTGTTGCGGGCCACCTTCCGGATCCTCGTGGACTCCTGCGAGGACATGGAGGTGGTCGCCGAGGCCACCGACGGCGCCGAGGCCGTCGACCTCACACGCATCCACCGGCCCGACGTGGTCCTGATGGACATCCGTATGCCCGGGACCGACGGGCTGACGGCCACGTCCGTGATCTGCGCGGACGCGGAACTGCGCGAGACGCGGGTGCTGATCCTGACCACGTTCGAGATCGACGAGTACGTCGCGCAGGCGCTGCGGGCCGGGGCGAGCGGCTTCCTCGGCAAGGACGTCACCGCGGAGGCCCTGCTGGCCGGCATCCGGACGGTGGCGGCGGGCGACTCCCTGCTCTCCCCCGGCGCCACCCGCACCGTGATCACCCGTTTCCTGGCCGCTCCGGGGCTCGGCACCAGGCTTGCGTCGGCCGACAGCCTCACCGGCCTGACCACCCGGGAGCGCGAGGTGATGGCCTGGGTGGCGGAGGGCCACTCCAACGAGGAGATCGCGGAGAAGCTGTACGTCAGCCCGCTGACCGTCCGCACGCATGTGCACCGGGCGATGACGAAGCTGGGCGCCCGGGACCGCGCCCAACTCGTCGTGATGGCCTACCAGTCGGGGCTCGTGCAGCCGCTGCCGTCCGAGGAGGGCTGACCGCCTCGGGGGCGGCCTCTCACCGCGCGGAGAGCTTCTCCAGCCACTGCTGGAGCAGGGCGGACTCCGCCGGGGTGAACATCGGCGGCAGGTCGGCACGGAGCCGGGCGGCCAGCGTGGCGGCGGCCACCGGCACCGCGCTGTCGCCGCGGGACCGGTCCGCGTCGGTCTCCGTGTCGGCGGGCCGGGTCACCGAGTCGAGCACCGCGTCGCGCAGCCGCTCGGAGAACCTCGGGTCGGTGTACTGCTCAGGTCTGGTCAGCATCGACAGGGCGGCACCGACGTTCGCCGACATGATCATCCGCAGGGCGAGCGCGGGCGGCACGGTGAGCCGTCCGGCGGCCGCGCAGCGTTCGAGGATCTCGTGCAGCAGGTCGTGCGCCTCCTGGGCCGCGCCGGGCGGCACGGTCAGTTCGGGCGAGTACATCAACCGGTAGTGGTTGGGGTGCTCCAGCGCGAAGCGCATGTGGTTGTCCCAGCCGCTCCTCAGGTCCGCGACCGGGTCACCGCTCGGCCGCGCCGCCCGCTTGGACGCGAGGTACTGCTCGAAACCCCGGTCGACCACGGCGGCCAGCAGCCCCGCCTTGTCGCCGAAGAGCCGGTAGAGCATCGGCGCGCCGACCCCCGCCTTCTCGCACACCGCCCGGGTGGAGACGTCGGCGGCCGACGCGTTCGCCAGCAGCTCGGTGGCCGCTTCCAGGATTTTTTCCCTCGCATCCATGCGTTCACGGTACGCCATTCGTAGCGCCGATACGAAAGGGGGGTTACCGTCGCTACGATTCGGTGTTATCGTCGATACGAGCAAGTCGTAGCAGCGCTAACAAAGGACGCAGTCATGACCTCACAGCCCACCACCGACCGGCGCGCGGCGATCGTCACCGGCGGCTCGCGCGGTATCGGACGGCAAATCGCCCAGCAGCTGGCGGCGGACGGGTTCGCCGTCGTCGTCGGGTACGCGGGCAACAAGGACGCGGCCGACGCGACCGTGGCCGCCATCGAGGAGGCCGGCGGCGCCGCGTACGGCGCCCGCGCGGACGTCGCCGACGAGACCGAGGTCGCGGCCCTCTTCGACCTGGCGGAGGCCACCTACGGCGGAGTCGACGCGGTGGTGCACTCCGCGGGCCGGATGCCCCTCTCCCCCGTCGCGGACCTCGACCTGGACGACCTCGACGCCCTGTACCGCACCAACATCCGCGGCACCTTCGTCGTCGACCAGCAGGCCGCGCGCCGGCTGCGCCCCGGCGGGGCGCTCGTCAACCTCTCCAGCTCGGTGGTGGGCCTCGCCTTCCCGGGCTACGGCGCCTACGCGGCCAGCAAGGGCGCTGTGGAGGCCGTCACCCTGATCCTCGCCCGCGAGCTGCGCGGCCGTGACGTGACGGTGAACGCGGTCGCCCCCGGCCCCACCGCCACCGACCTCTTCCTCGACGGCAAGGACGAGGAGACGGTCGCCCGGCTCGCCGCACAGCCCCCGCTGGAGCGGCTCGGCACGCCCCAGGACATCGCCTCCGTCGTGTCGTTCCTGGTCAGCCCGGCCGGCCACTGGATCAACGGCCAGGTGCTGCGGGCCAACGGCGGAATCATCTGACTCGCCCCGAGAGGACATCGTCATGACCAAAGTGATCCTGGTGACCGGCGCCTCCAGCGGCTTCGGCGCCCTCACCGTCCGTGCGCTCGCGCGGCACGGCCACACCGTCTACGCGGGCATGCGGGCGCTCGGCACCCGCAACGCGCAGGCGGCCGCGGACCTCGCCGCGCACGCCGGCGAGCACGGCCTGGACCTGCGCGCCGTGGAACTCGACGTGGGCGACCAGGACAGCGCGGACGCGGCCGTCGCACGGATCGTCGACGAGCAGGAGCACCTGGACGTCCTGGTGCACAACGCGGGCCACATGGTGCTGGGTCCGGCCGAGGCGTTCACACCCGAGCAGCTGGCCCAGGTGTACGACACGAACGTCCTCGGCACACAGCGCGTCAACCGTGCCGCCCTGCCCCATCTGCGGGCCCGGGGCCAGGGGCACCTCGTCTGGATCGGCTCCTCCAGCACCCGGGGCGGCTGCCCGCCCTTCCTCGCGCCGTACTTCGCGGCCAAGGCGGCGATGGACGCGCTCGCGGTGAGTTACGCCGCCGAGCTGGTCCGGTTCGGGATAGACACGTCGATCGTCGTGCCCGGGGCCTTCACCTCCGGCACGAACCACTTCGCCCACGCGGGAGTGCCCGCCGACACCGACCGGGCCGGGGCCTACGACGCCCGCTACAAGACGCTGATGGCCGACGTCAACGAACGGCTGTCCCGACTGGCACCCCCGGACGCGGACGTCTCCGAGGTCGCCGACGCGGTGGTCCGGGCCGTGCAACTCCCCTCCGGCAAGCGCCCGTTCAGGGTGCACGTGGACCCGAGCCGGGACGGCAGCGAGGTCGTATCGGCGGTCGCGGACCGGATACGGGCGGAGTTCTTCCACCGGGTGGGGCTGGGGGATCTGCTGGCGGAGGGGAGCAGTCTGTGACGGGGAGGACGGACGTGGTGGGGCCGGGCGCGAGGCTGGGGGGCTTATGACGTGCCTGCGGGGGATGTGGCCGGGGTGCTCATGACCTGCCCCGCGAGGGATGTGACCGGGCGCCCACGACGAACCCGCGAGGGAGGTAGCCAGGGTGCTCACGACGCGCCCGCGAGAGGTGTAGCCGGGGCGCTCATGACGTGCCCGCCAGAGGTGTAGCCGGGCGCTCACGACCTTGCAGCCGGGGTGCGAGCGCGGCAGGCGCCGCAGAGCCCACGCGCCGGCATTCCCCACGCGCCGGCACTTCCCACGCGGCGCCGTTCAGGGGAACCCCGCCCGCTCGGCGCGTGACGCCTCGCGGCTCTGTCGACAACTGACCCATGTCCCTCCCCTTGATCCCGCCCATGCTGGCCACCCCCGGCTCGCTGCCGCCGGCCGCCCAGGACGCGCACTGGGCCTACGAGACCAAGCAGGACGGCCAACGGGTCGTGGTCTACCTCGCCGGTGACGGCACTCTCGCGCTGCGGGCCCGGTCCGGGGAGGAGATCACCGCCGCCTATCCGGAACTGCGGCCGCTCGCCGGTGCTCTGGGGCCCACGCCCGCCGTACTCGACGGCGAGATCCTCGCGCTCGACGAACAGGGCCGCGCCGACTTCCAGTTGCTCCAGCCGCGGATGGGCCTCGCCCACGCCCCGGCCAGGGCCGCCCGGCAGGCCACGGCGGCACCCGTGCACCTCGTGCTGTTCGACCTGATGCACCTGGGTCAACGCTCCCTCCTCTCGCTTCCCTACGCACAACGGCGGGCCCGTTTGGAGGAGCTGGAGCTGACCGGCCCTCACTGGTCCACGCCCGCCGCCCTGGTGGGCCACGGGGAGCAGGCTCTGCGGGCCACGCGCGAGCACGGACTGGAGGGGCTGGTGTGCAAGCGGCTGGACTCGGTGTACGAGCCGGGGGTGCGGTCGCGGGCCTGGATCAAGATCCGGAACATGCGCAGCGAGGACGTGATCGTGGGCGGCTGGCTGCCCGGCAAGGGACGGCTCACGGGGCTGCCGGGCGCGGTGCTGGTCGGACAGCGGACCGGTGGGCGGCTGCGGTACGTCGGCAACGTCGGCACGGGCTGGAGCGAGACCGAGCGGACCGAACTCGCGGCGCTGCTGCGGACGGCGGCGACGGACACCTGTCCCTTCGATCCGGCCCCGCGGGTGCCGGGGGCGCGGTGGGTGGTGCCCCGGCTGGTCGGGGAGGTCCGGTACAGCACCCGTACCCGGGCGGGGCTGCTGCGGCAGCCGTCCTGGTCGCGGCTGCGTCCGGACCTCACGCCGGAGGAGTCGGCTGCCGATCTGCCGGACGGTCTCGTCTGACATCTCGAACAAGATCCAGCTGTTCCACCGGTTGTTACCAGAGAGTCTTTTACGACCTCTTGGCGCGGACATGAAAAGTGGGGAAGCTGAACTTCCCCTTTCGCCACAGCCGTTGGGCCGCGCCCGCACCAGGAGGAGGACGCAGTGTCGTCATCGTCGTTCAAGAGGCACCGCAGGAGATGGCTCACCGGGCTGGCCGGTGCCGCCGCGCTGGTCGTCGCCCTCCCCTCGGCCGCCTTCGCCGCCCCGCCCACCGCGCTGCCCACCAACGCGGAGTCCGCCGAGTACACCTACCAGCCGGCCTTCGACTACGACACGGACGGCTGTTACTCCACGCCGGCCATCGGCCCGGACGGCACGATCAACGGCGGGCTCAACCCGACCGGTTCGCTCAGCGGCGAGTGCCATGACCTCTCGGACCTGAACAACACCAACACCTACTCGCGCTACAAGTGCAACAACGGCTGGTGCGCGTACATGTACGGCCTGTACTTCGAGAAGGACCAGGCGCTGGCGAACAGCAGCATCGGCGGGCACCGGCACGACTGGGAGCACGTCGTGATCTGGGTGCAGAACGGCGCGGTCCAGTACGTGTCGACGTCCAACCACGGCTCGTTCACGGTGAGCGCCGCGTCCGGCGTCCGCTTCGACGGCACGCACGCGAAGATCGTCTACCACAAGGACGGCGTCAGCACGCACTGCTTCCGGCTGGCGAATTCCAACGACGAGCCGCCGGAGAACGCCAAGGGCACCTGGCAGTACCCGCCGCTGGTCGGCTGGAACGGCTACCCGTCGACGGCTCTCCGCGACAAGCTGAGCGCCTACGACTTCGGCAGCGCCAACTTCGGCCTCAAGGACGCCAACTTCGCCGCGCATCTGACGTCGGCGAAGCCGTCGGGGATCGCGTTCGATCCCAACGCCTGACCCAGGCCCGGCCGAGGCCCGTGATCGGTCGCGGGACGTAGGACCGTGGGTGTCCACGGCTTCCGTCCCGCGCCCGATCCGGGCCCGCCCGCGCCCGGCATAGCGTCCGTCACATGGACACGAGCGGACGACTCGAAGAAGCCCTGGAACGTATCCACACCTCCGGCCCGGAACGGGACGGCTGGCTGACGAACCACGCCCCGATGGTCGTCGAGGCGCTCACGGCACACGGCCGGGCGGATGCGGTCCACCACTGGCTGGACCTGTACCGGGACAAGCTGGAGGACTTCCCGGACCGCGTGGCACCCGTCACGGACGACAACTGGGCCGAGGCGCTGGGTGATCCGCGCCGGATCGCCGACTGGACCGACCATTTCACCCGCACCCTCGCCGAGCGCCCCTGGAAGGACGTCCTGGCCGAATGGTGGCCGCGGCTGCTGCCGGGGCTGTACGGCGGCGCCACCCACGTCGTGATCCGCGTCGGCCACGCCGTACGGGCCGTCGACACCGAGGAGACCGCACCGCGGCTCGCCGAACTCGCGCACGCGCTGGGCTACTGGGCGGCCCGGCACCAGCCCGTGACGGTGACCGCACTGCCCGGTGCGCCGAGCGCCGCCGCGTCCCTGGAGGCCGTGCCCGCGATCGCTCCGGGGCACCTGGGCTTCCGGAACCGGCTGGCCGCCGTACACGAACTGCCCGTATGGGCGGCCGAGGTGACCGATCCCGACGCGGCCCGGGAGCGGCTGACCGAGCTGGTGCGGGCCACGACCCACCGGTACGCCACCCACGGGCACGGTGAGCCGACCATGCTCGTGCATGCCACGACCGCGCCCAACGCGGTGCTGCGCACCCTCGACGCGCTCCCCCGCGAGCTGTGGGCGCCGAGCCTGCACGCGGCCTGGAACGCGGCCGCTGCCGTGACGGCGATGTACGGGCCGGTGGAACCCGTCGCCTACGAGCCGTCCGCGCGCCTGGCACCCGAGGAGGTCATGGACCGGGCCCTCGCCCACGGCGACGAGCACGTCATCAAACTGACCGACACGGCCCTGGACGTCGGCGACCAGCAGGCGCTCGCCGCTGCCCTACGGTCCGTCGAGATGAGCGAGCCGCTGGTCTGAGGCCCGGGCACCCGTCGTACGGCGAAAGACGGTGGACGGGTCGGAGCGCGTCGTCCGATGATGGCCGAATGGATCATGACAAGGAACTGCCCGCCGCCGTGGACGCGAAGGCTCTACTCGCCTTGGCCGATGCGCACCACGCCCGTCCGGTGCGCCCGATCGGGACGCGCGAAGCGGCAGGGCACCTGGTGAAGGTGTACGCGCTGGAGGCGCCGGGCCGCAGCGTGTCGGAGCAGGACGCCCGGGCCGCGCTGGGGATCGCCGCGCGCCACCTGGAACTCGGCCCGCTGCGGGGGTCCCTGGGCCTCGCCGTGGTGATCGTGCACGCGGGCGGCGACGGCGACTACCTGCTGGTCCACACCTGGATCGAGGGGGACATGGCGGACCTGGCGGTCTTCGCGGGCCCGGCCGGCGAGCCCGGGGCGCTGCGGCCCGGCCGGGTGGGCCTCAACCCCTGTGTGTGGGAGGCGGCCGTACTCGCCCATGAGCGGGACTCATACTCCCGGCAGGTCCTCGACGGCACCGGACCGCTCCCGCAGCGGCTCGCCGCCTGGAGCGCGGACACCGTCGAGGGGGACCTGCGATGAGCGACAGCCCCGTCGTACGGCATGCCGAGCGCGCCGATCTGCCCCGGGTCGCCGAACTGGCCGCCCTGCACGCGGAGTACGAGCGTGCCGCCCCGCCCGCCGCGGATCTCGCCGAGCGCCTGGCCGTGCTGCTCTTCGGCACCCCCGCGCCCCGGCTGCGGTGTCTGGTGGCCGCGCTCCCGGACGGCGAGGTCGTCGGCTACGCCACCTGCGCGCCCGAGTTGTCGACCTGGGACGGACGCGAATACCTGCACATGGACTGCCTGTTCCTGCTGCCGGGACACCGCGGGCTCGGGCTGGGCGTCCTGCTCATGGACGCCGTGGCGGACGAGGCCCGTACGCTCGGGCTGGACGCGGTGCAGTGGCAGACGCCCACCTGGAACGAGGGGGCGATCCGCTTCTACGACAGGCTCGGTGCCGAGGGCAGGCAGAAGGTGCGTTACTCCCTGAGCGTGCGGCACTGACCCGTCGCAGGGTCTATCGTGTCCCGCATGTCCCTTCCGGAACTGATCCGTATCGTCTCCCGCGACTCGCCCATGGCGCTGGCCCAAGTGGAGCGTGTGCGCGGCGAGTTGGCGGCCCTGCATCCCGGTGTGCGCACCGAGGTCGTGCCGGTGAGGACGACCGGTGACAAGTGGATGGGCGATCTCTCCCAGGTCGAGGGCAAGGGCGCGTTCACCAAGGAGGTCGACGCCGCGCTGCTCGCGGGCGAGGCGGACCTCGCGGTGCACTGCATGAAGGACGTGCCCGCCGACCGGCCGCTCCCGGCGGGCACGGTGTTCGCGGCGTTCCTGAAGCGGGACGACATCCGTGACGCCCTGATCCACCCGGGCGGTCTCACCCTGGACGAGCTGCCGGACGGCACCCGTATCGGCACCTCCTCGGTGCGCCGGGTGGCCCAGCTGGCCACCACCCACCCGCACCTGGAGTGCGTGCCCTTTCGCGGGAACGCCAACCGGCGGCTGGAGAAGCTCGCGGCCGGTGACGCGGACGCGTTGCTGCTCGCGGTCTCCGGTCTGGAGCGGATCGGCCGCGAGGACGTGATCAGCGAGATCCTCTCGACGGAGACGATGATGCCGCCGATCGGCGCGGGCATCCTGGCGCTCCAGTGCCGGGAGGGCGACAGCGAGCTGATCGACGTGGTGAGTGGCCTCGGCGATCCGGACACCTACCGGGAGGCGACCGCGGAGCGCATGTTCCTGCACGTCCTGCAGGGGCACTGCAACAGCCCGATCGCCGGGTTCGCGCGCGTGGACCGCAGCGGCGAACTGTCCCTGCGCGCCTGCGTGTTCACCCCCGACGGCAAGACCCGGCTGAACGCCCACGAGTGGGCGGGCCGTCTGGATCCGGCCACCCTCGGCACCTCGGTGGCGGTGGCGCTGCTGCGTCAGGGCGCCCGCGAGATCATCGACGGCATCCCGCACTGAATCGGACGGGACCGCGTCAGGCGGTGCCTTCCTCCGCCTGGTCGCGCAGGAAGTTGCTCACCTGGCAGGCCAGTCCCTCGCGGACCGCGCCCGCGTGCGCGGCTCCTTCGTCGAGGCCGATGCCGCCCGCCCACAGCCGGCGGTCGGCCCACTCGTCGTCGACGCGCAGCTGGATCTGCACGTCGATCTGGCCGAGGCTCGTCTCGGGGCCGGCCGCGAAGAGCACGGCTGTGGCGCGGCGCAGCGGGTAGACGTCGAAGCCCTCGATGAACTGGGAGTTGCGCCAGTCGATGAAGGCGCTCTCGCCGTCGGCCCCGATCCGCACGTCGATCTGGCCGTCCTCGAGATGCACGGTCGGATGCAGGTCGCCGCGGTTCTCGACGGTCACACGGACGCTGAAGTACGTGAGCCCCTCCGCCGCGTCGTCCCGTCCGCGCGGCGGCTCGGCCTGTTCCAGACGGTGGACGCGGACACGCAGACCGGCATGCGTGTCGTACTCCTGCCAGTCCCCGACCACGTTCGGCTCGTACACAGTGCACCTCTTCGACCTCAGAGAGCTGCTTCCTATCTGTGTGCTCAATGCACTGTCAAATGAGCAGAATGCGCTGTGGCCAGCGTATTCACCCCCTTTGATCGCTGATCAAGCCCTGCCCAGGAACGATGCGACGATCGGCCGGAAAAACACTTCCGCGGGCGTGCCGCACATCACTTCCCGAGCCCATGATCAACGGGCCAGCCGGCCCAGCAGCGAGGAGGCCGCGGTGATGCCGAGCGCGGCGGCGACGGCCAGCACCGCGAAGTCCAGCGCGATATGGGCCTGGGTGCCGAGCAGGAGGCCGCGCAGGGCGTCGACTTCGTAGCTGAGGGGGTTCACCTTGCTGACCGTCCGGAGCCAGCCCGGCATGACGGAGAGCGGGTAGAGGGCGTTGGAGCCGAAGAACAGCGGCATGGTGATGGCCTGTCCGATGCCCATCAGCCGGTCCCTGCTGAGCACGATGCCGGCGATGGTCATCGACAGACAGGAGAAGAAGGCCGAGCCGAGGACCACGATCGCGCCGACACCGAGGAGCTTGAGCGGGTTCCAGGTCAGGGAGACGCCGAGCAGGGCGGCGATCACGATGACGACGACCGCCTGGATCAGTGACTTCACCCCGGCCGCGAAGGCCTTCCCGGTGGTCAGTGCCGAGCGCGGGGTGGGGGTGACCAGGAGCTTGTTGAGGATGCCCGCGTCCCGCTCCCAGATGATCTGGATGCCGTAGAAGATCGCGATGAACATCGCCGACTGGGCGATGATGCCCGGCGCGAGGTAGTCGATGTAGGGGATGCCCCCGGTGGGGATCGCCCGGATGTGGGTGAAGGTCTGGCCGAAGATCAGCAGCCAGAGGGCGGGCTGGACCGCGCGGGTGTAGAGCTCGGTGCGGTCGTGGCGCAGCTTCTGGAGTTCGACGGCGCACATCGCCACGACCCGGGCGGGCAGCAGGCGCCAGCCCGCGCGCGGCTCCGGCGGCCTGAGCAGCAGACCTATGTCAGCCGACACGGTTCGCGGTGCGGCGGGTGCTTCGGACATCGCGGAAATCCCCTCCTTCGTCTTCGAGACCGCTGCCGGCGACGTCGCGGAAGACGTCCTCCAGGGTCGGGATCTCGGCCGTGCCGCGGCGCTCGGCGAGCCCCTTGCGGAGTTCGGCCGGGGTGCCGAGGGCGCGGATCCGGCCGCGGTGCATGAGGCCGACGCGGTCGCAGTACTGGTCGGCCTCGTCCATGTAGTGGGTGGTGACCAGGACGGTCATGCCGGTCGCGGCGCGTACGGCGTTGATGTGCTCCCACACCCCGGTGCGGGCGATCGGGTCGAGGCCGATGGTCGGCTCGTCGAGGATGAGCAGCCGGGGCGCGCTGACCAGGGCCTGCGCCAGTTCGAGGCGGCGGACCATGCCGCCGGAGTAGGTGCCGGCGAGCCGGTCGGCGGCGTCGGTGAGGTCGACCGCGGTCAGGGCCTGGGCGACCCGTTCGGCACGCTCCTTGCGGGAGACGTCGAAGACGCGGGCGAACAGGGTGACGTTCTCCCGGCCGGTGAGGTTGGCGTCGGCGGACAGCTGCTGCGGTACGTAGCCCAGCAGACGGCGTACGGACATCGGGTCGGTGGCGGTGTCGCGGCCGAAGACGTGGACCATGCCGGCCGGGACTCGCAGCAGGGTGGTGATGCAGCGGATGGCGGTGGTCTTGCCGGCGCCGTTGGGGCCGAGCAGTCCGAAGACCTCACCCTCGGCCACGGTCAGGTCGAGCCCGTCGACGGCGTTGGTGTCACCGAAGGCGTAGGCGAGGCCGGTGCAGGCGACGGCCT
The DNA here is from genome assembly GCF_040643855.1 of Streptomyces sp. NPDC047072. Classification (NCBI taxonomy): domain Bacteria; kingdom Bacillati; phylum Actinomycetota; class Actinomycetes; order Kitasatosporales; family Streptomycetaceae; genus Streptomyces; species Streptomyces sp. NPDC047072. Next base: position 16,995 of record NZ_JBEYVC010000163.1, read on the forward strand.
GCCCGGTGTCCGGGGGCGGTGCTCCGGCGGCGTCCAGGTGGTCCCGTGTTCCTGCGGCGTCCTGGGTCATGACTCCTCGGCCTCCTCGTGCAGGTTGACGGCGAGTGTGCGCAGGGCAGGGAGCGCGGCGCGCAGCGCGTCCCGCTCGGCCGCGTCGAGCCGGGCGACCTGGCTGCCGACGAGGGCGACGCGCCGCCGCTTCCACTCCCTCAGCCGCGTCTCGGCCTTCTCGGTGAGCAGCAGCCGGGCCGCGCGACGGTCGGCGGGGTCGGTCTCGCGGACCAAGTGGCCTTGCTTGACGAGCTGGTTGACCAGCGTGGAGACGGAGTTCCCGGCCAGGTACAGCTCCTTGGCGGCCTCGGAGACGCCGATGCCGGGCCGGGACTCCACCAGGCGCAGCAGCTCGACCTCCGCCCCGCGGAACCGGGGCTCGGTCAGTCCGGCCCGCAGCCGGCGCCTGAGCAGCCGCTGGATGCCGACGAACGCGTCGGCCAGCTCTTCCGGGAAGGTCTCCTCGTCCACACCGGTGAGATTAGCTCTTTAGCAGAGCTAACGTAACCAAGAGCGAGTCAAGCCCATATGGACTATTAACGTCTTTTGTTTTATTCATCCCAGACCGGGCATTTGCATGGAAGTGCTTCGGACAGGAGGCACGTCCGTGGGAGCCGACCAGTCGGACCCCGGGTGTCCCCCACCAGGTCCGGTCCGCGCCTCCCACGGTGTCCGTCCCAACGGCCCCCGTTGAGGGAGGCGCGCGACATGTCCGTCGCCACCAGAACGAAGCCGCATCCGCACGACGACGCCCCGATGACCACCGAGGCGTTCGAACGACTCGCGACCCTGCCCGACGGCCCCGAGCGCAAGGCGCTGCGCGACGAGCTGGTCGAGCTCTGGCTGCCCATGGCCGAGCGGATCGCCGTCCGCTTCCGGGGTCGCGGCGAGTCCCTCGAGGACCTCTACCAGGTGGCCGCCCTCGGCCTCGTCAAGGCCGTCGACCACTACGACCCGGCCCGCGGCACCGCCTTCGAGGCGTACGCCGTGCCGACCGTCACCGGTGAGATCAAGCGCCACTTCCGCGACCACATGTGGACCCTGCACGTACCGCGCCGGGTCCAGGACCTGCGCAACCGCGTCCGGCAGGCCTCGAAGGAACTCGCGCAGACCATCCCCGGGCGCCCGCCCACCATGGCGGAGATCGCCGAGCGCGCCCAGCTGACCGAGGACGAGGTGCGCACCGGCGCCGAGGCGCTGGAGTGCTTCTCCGCGCTGTCCCTGAGGCGGAGATGCCCGGCACCGACGGGTACGCCCTCGGCGACGCGCTCGGCGGCCCCGATCCGGGCTACGACGTCGTCGTCGACCGGGTCGCCGTCAGGCCCTGTCTCGAAGCGCTGCCCGAGCGCGAACGGACCATCCTCTACCTGCGGTTCTTCCGCGGTATGACACAGAGCGGCATCGCGGAGGAGCTCGGCATCTCGCAGATGCATGTCTCCCGGCTGCTCAGCGCGTGCTTCGCACAGCTGCGCGACGAGGTGCTGGCCGACGCCGGCTGACCGCGGTCACTCCGGCGGGGCACCCGGGATCTGCCGCGGGCCGGAACGGTCCAGGGCCTCCTCCAGCTCCACGCGGATCTCCGGGGGGATCACCCCGGAGCGTCCCCACACCAGGATCAGGTCCGCGACATTGCGGAGCTTGATGTTGGTGTGCTGGGAGACGTCCTTCAGGATCTCCCAGCCCTCGTCCGGGGTCACTCTGCCGAGCGCCACGACCATCCCGATGGCCTGGTCCACGACGGCATGGGAGACGACCGCTTCCTTCAGCTGGTCGATCTCCTCCTGGAGCTCGAAGATCCGGTCCGACTCGTCGGCGGGCTCGTTCGGTACGGATGCCACCCCTCCATCCTGTCACTCGACCGGGCCCGCGCCACCGCATGGGCGGGCCACCGTTTCGGCGGCGCCCCGGGGGTACTCGGCAGGCGCCCGGTGCGGTTCCGGACGGACACTGGGGAGGACCCGCTGGCCGCCGGCCGACGAGAGCAGGACGCGACTGTCATGAACCACGACCCGAGACGCGCCGCGACCAAGGACGTCGTCTCCACCCACCATGTCTTCGGAGCGCCCTGCTGGGTCAGCCTGACCTGCCGGGACCAGGAGGTGACCGAGGCGTTCTACGCCGCCGTCCTCGGCTGGCGGTGGACGCGGGCGAAGCTCGGTGACCGCTTCCGGGTCGCCCTCGCCGACGGCACGCCCGTCGCGGGGATCGCCGCGGTGGCCTCGATGTGGCAGATGGCGGTGGCCTGGACGCCGTACTTCGCGGTGCCGAGCGCGGACGAGGCCGTGGCCCGGGTACAGGAGCGCGGCGGCACCCTCGCGGTCGGCCCGCTGTCCTTCCCGCCCGGACGGGCGGCCCTGCTCGCCGACCGCGACGGCGCGCGGTTCGGCGTCTGGGAGGGGGAGCTCGTCTCCGACTGGGAGACCTGGCGCCGCGCCCAGCCCGCCTTCATCCGGCTGCACACGCGCGACGCCTTCGACGCGGCGATCTTCTACGGCGAGGTCCTGGACTGGGCGTCGGAGCGCCCCGGCTGCTGCGAGGTGCACTACGAGGGCGGCGAGGTGGTGTTGCGCAGCGGCGGGGACGTGGTGGCCCGTATCGAGTCGGGGGCGCTCGGCTCGGCGCCCGATCCCACGATCCGTCCGCACTGGCGGGTCCACTTCGCGGTCGACGACGTGGCGGCCTGCGCCCGTGCCGCGCAGGCGCACGGCGGTAGCGTGCGGTCGGTGAACGGCGACGAGGCGGTGCTCTGCGACCCGGACGGCGCGCGGTTCACGGTGACGTCGCGCCGCGACCGCTGACCGTACGAGCCGCCTTCAGTTCACCGGGGGACGGGACAGCAGGACCATGCTGCGGGGTTCCAGGGTCAGGGCCGTGCCCGCCTTGTGTTCCGACTCGTCCGCTCCCTGTGGCTCCGCCGTGTCCAGGAGCGTTGTCCAGCGTTCGCCGTACGTCATGTCCGGGAGGCGGAAGCCGGCCGGTTCCCAGTGGCTGTTCAGCAGGAGGAGGAAGGAGTCGTCGAGCACCCGGCGGCCGCGCGGGTCCGGTTCCGCGATCGCGTCGCCGTTGAGGAAGACACCGACGGCGTGGGAGTCGGGCCGCCGCCAGTCCGCCTCCGTCATCTCGCGGGCGTCCGGCAGCAGCCAGACCAGGTCGGGGAGCGGCTGACCGGCACTGGTCGCGGTGTCGCCCCGGAAGAAGCGGCGTCTGCGCAGGACGGGATGCGCGGCCCGCAGTCCGATCACATACCGCGTGAAGGCGGCCAGTTCCCGCTGTTCGTCCGTCAACCGCCAGTCGATCCAGGAGACTTGGCCGTCCTGGCAGTAGGCGTTGTTGTTCCCGCGCTGCGTGCGCCCGAGTTCGTCGCCGTGGCAGAGCATCGGAATCCCCTGCGAAAGCAGCAGCGTCGCAAGGAAGTTGCGCTGCTGACGCGCCCGCAGCTCCAGGACGGCCCCGTCGTCGGTGTCCCCCTCCACCCCGCAGTTCCAGGACCGGTTGTGACTCTCGCCGTCCCGGCCGCCCTCGCCGTTGGCCTCGTTGTGCTTATCGTTGTACGAGACGAGGTCGCGCAGGGTGAACCCGTCGTGCGCGGTGACGAAGTTGACGCTCGCCCGCGGTCGGCGCCGGCTGTGCTGGTACAGGTCGGAGGAGCCGGTGAGCCGGGAGGCGAACTCACCGAGCGAACCGGGCTCCGCGCGCCAGAAGTCCCGTACGGCGTCCCGGTACTTGCCGTTCCACTCGGACCACAGCGGCGGGAAGTTGCCCACCTGGTAGCCGCCCTCCCCCACGTCCCACGGCTCGGCGATCAGCTTGACGCGGCTGATCACCGGGTCCTGCTGGATCAGGTCGAAGAAGGCGGAGAGCCGGTCCACCTCGTGGAACTGCCGGGCCAGCGTGGCCGCGAGGTCGAAGCGGAAGCCGTCGACGTGCATCTCGGTGACCCAGTACCTGAGCGAGTCCATGATCAGCTGGAGCACGTAGGGGTGCCGCATCAGCAGGCTGTTCCCGGTGCCCGTGGTGTCGTAGTAGTGCGCCCAGTCGCCGTCCACCAGGCGGTAGTACGAGGCGTTGTCGATGCCCCGGAAGGAGAGCGTGGGCCCCTTCTCGTTGCCCTCGGCGGTGTGGTTGTAGACGACGTCGAGGATCACTTCGAGCCCGGCCGCGTGCAGCGCCTTCACCATCGCCTTGAACTCGGTGACCTGTTCGCCGCACGTGCCGTGGGCGGCATAGGCGTTGTGCGGGGCGAAGAAGCCGATCGTGTTGTAGCCCCAGTAGTTGGCGAGGCCGCGGTCCTGGAGCACGCCGTCGTGCACGAACTGGTGGACCGGCATCAGCTCGACGGCGCTCACCCCGAGGGACGTCAGATGCTCGACGATCGCGGGGTGGGCCAACCCCGCGTAGGTGCCGCGCAGTTCGGCGGGGACGTCGGGGTGGGTGCGGGTCAGGCCGCGGACGTGGGCCTCGTAGACGACGGTGTCGGCGTACGGTCGCCGCGGCGGCCGGTCGTCGCCCCAGTCGAAGGCCGGGTCGGTGACCACGCCCAGCATGGTGTGCCCGGCGCTGTCGGCACCGGGGGTGCGCAGCGAGGGGTGGTTGTCCGTCCGCCCGTCCACCGCCGTGGCGTACGGGTCGAGGAGCAGCTTCGCCGGATCGCAGCGGTGGCCGAGTTCCGGCTGCCAGGGTCCGTGGACCCGGTAGCCGTAGCGCTGCCCGGGTCCCACGCCCGGCAGATAGCCGTGCCACACGAACCCGTCGACCTCGGTCAGCGCGATGCCGCGGTGCCGGCCCTTCGCGTCGACCAGGACGAGTTCGACACGTTCGGCGACCTCGCTGAACAGCGCGAAGTTGGTGCCCTCGCCGTCGAAGGCCGCGCCCAGCGGGTAGGGGTGCCCGCTCCAGGCGGACACCCCTGACGGCCTCTTCCCGGACGCCCGCACGGTCACCGGGCGGCGGCCATCGCCGCGACCGGCAGCTCGCGGGGCAGCTGACGCACCTGCCGCAGGCTGGGGACCGGCCCCGACGGGACCAGCGGGACGCGTTCACCCTCCCGGGCGCGCTGCGAGAACCAGATGACCTTGCTGCCGGTGGCCGTGGCACAGCAGCCCCAGCCGTCGCTCGTCGCGGCGATGCACTCCAGGCAGGGCCGCAGGTCGTGGTCCGGGCGCAGATCGCAGTCGTTCTCGGCGACGGCCGTGATCAGGTGCTGGCCGTTCCACCACATCTCGATGGACGTGTTCTTGTCCGTCGCGTGCTCGTCGATCGACGTCAGCAGCAGTTCGGCGCTGCGGCAGACGCTCGACCAGGGTCTCCAGGTCCCAGAGCCTGAGGTGGGCGGCCAGGATGCGCCTGACCTGCCCGACCCGCTCCGGGCTGACCTCCACGTCGAGGTGGTAGTAGCAGGGCACTGCGGTGTTCATCTCGTTGGCTCCTCACCGGCGAACTCCCGCTCCTGACCCCCTTCGGGGCCGAGCCCCGATCCACGGAGCGTGAGCGCTGATCGCTTCAGAGTCACTCCAGCGTGGGATCGCTACGCCATTCGTGCAACACGAGCGACCACCGGGATGGTTGAAGCTCCAACAAGACGCTGTGTCGTCACCCGTGCACCATGAGTGAAGATCTGTCTCCCAAGCCCCTGGAAGGTGAACGGCGCCATGCTGCTACCGGCCAAAGCCGAGGTCGCCCGGCAACTGCGGCGGTACCGGGCCTGGGAGCGGGTCATGCTCGCCTCCCCCACCGACCGGACCGTGCGCTCGACGTTCGAGGACTCGGGCTACACGCTGTGCGTGCTGATGGGAAAGCGCTGCGCCCGCGAGGCCGCCGACGCGGCCGAGCGCTATCTGCGCTCCAGCGTGGTCGCCTACCTCCGCGAGCAGGACGAGCACGCCCGTACGGAGGTGCTCGCACGACGGGGACCACCGTTGGCGGTGAGCCCCTCGACCGCCGGGAGCTGACGGCCTCCCGACGCGACTTCGATCCCCGGCCGGGCCCCAGTGCCCGGCCTCGAGCACGACGGAGGCGAGAGACATGAGTGGCACCCCGGTCATCGGCCGCATCCCGGTACGGGACGTCCGCCCCGCCGTCGATTCCGGCAGGCTCCCGGCGAAGGCGGTCGTGGGAGAGACGTTCCAGGTCACGGCCACGGTGTTCCGCGAGGGGCACGACGCCGTCGCCGCCGATGTCGTACTCGAAGACCCGCAAGGCCGCCCCGGCCCGTGGACGCCGATGCGGGAGCTGGCTCCGGGCACCGACCGCTGGGGAGCCACTGTTACGGCCGGCGAACCGGGGTACTGGACGTTGACTTTTCCCAGCCCCCGAGGGCAGACCGTGCGATGAGCACCGAGTAGCGTGTATGCCATGGCTCCGACCTCCACTCCGCAGAC
>NZ_JBEYVC010000164.1:0-23397 GCF_040643855.1 Streptomyces sp. NPDC047072
ACCCTCGACGACGTCGGCCTCGACTGGCCGCCCGAGAGCCCGGTCGAGGTGCTGGCCGGCGCCACCGGACCGCGCTCACTGCGGCTGTCCGGCGACGCGAGCCCCGCCGCCCGCGCGCTCGCCCGGCCCGGCGCGTAGCCGACGGACTCCATGAACTGGCCCGTCCCCTCGATGCCGCCCCCGCCGAACCAGCCGAGCAGCTTCTGCGCACCGTGGGCCGCCAGTACACCCCCGGTCCCCAGCCGGAGCAGCAGCAGGCCCAGATCACGTCGGTCGTATGCGGTCACGATCACTCCCGGAAAAGAGGAACCACACGGGTTTCCACCGTCGCACTCCTCACACCCGCCCGGGATTCCCGGGCCGCCGTTCGGGTGGCGTCGGCGCGGGGGCGGTGTGAGTCTGACTGGCATGACGATTCAGCCGGCCAAACTCAGCGACCCCGCCGTCCGTGCCTTCGTCACCGCGGTCAACGCCCACGACCGCGAGGGCTTCCAGGCACTCCTCGCGCCCGGCGCGACGATGGCGGACGACGGCAGCGACCGTGACCTCGACGACTGGGTCGACCGGGAGATCTTCTCCTCCAACGGTCACCTGGACGTCGACAACGAGTCCAACGGCGGCCGTTCCCTCCTCGCCCACTACCGCAACGACGCCTGGGGCGAGATGCGCACCCGCTGGCACTTCACGGTCTCGGACGACGGCCGGATCTCCCGCTTCGAGACCGGCCAGGCATAACGCTTGTCCTGGAGTGCGCTCCAACTCCTAGTCTCCGGACATGAAGAGCAAGGGCATGGAGACCAAGGGCACGCAGATGAACAGGACGCTCGGACGCAGCGGCATCGAAGTGAGCGCGCTCGGCTTCGGGTGCTGGGCCATCGGCGGTGAGTGGCAGAACACCGAGGGGCAGCCCCTCGGCTGGGGCAAGGTGGACGACGAGGAGTCCGTACGGGCCGTCCGGCGCGCCCTCGACCTCGGTGTCACCTTCTTCGACACCGCGGACGCCTACGGCACCGGGCACAGCGAGCGGGTGCTGGGACGGGCCCTGGGTAAGCGCCGGGACGACGTCGTCGTCGCCACCAAGTGGGGCAACGTCTTCGACGAGGAGACCCGCACCCTCACCGGCCAGGACGACACCCCGGCGCACGCCCGACGCGCGCTCACCGCGTCCCTGGACCGCCTCGGCACCGACCGCATCGACCTCTACCAGCTCCACCTCTCCGACGCCGAGCCCGAGCGCGCGGCCGAACTCCGGGACGCCTGCGAGGAGTTCGTCGCCGAGGGCCTGATCCGCGCGTACGCCTGGAGCACCGACGACCCGGCCCGCGCCGCGGTCTTCGCCGAGGGGGAGCACTGCGCGGCCGTACAGCACGCGCTGAACGTCATGCAGGACGCCCCCGAAATGCTCGCCCTGTGCGAGGAGTTGAACCTCGCGAGCATCAACCGCAGCCCGTTGGCGATGGGGTTGCTCGCCGGGAAGCGCCAAGGACCGCAGGACGCGGGGGACATCCGCAGCAGGCCTCCGGCCTGGCTCCCGGGCTTCGGCGACGGCACCACGGCCGACCCGGAGTGGCTGAAGAGGATCGACGCGCTGAGGGAGATCCTGACGAGCGACGGCCGTACGCTCGCGCAGGGCGCCCTGGCCTGGATCTGGGCGCGGAGCCCACAGACCGTCCCCATCCCGGGCTTCCGCTCGGTCGCGCAGGCGGAGCAGAACGCGGGAGCGATCGAGAAAGGGCCGCTCACCGCCGACCAGTTGACCGAAGTCGACCGGATCCTGGAACGGTGAGCGGCTCCTACAGGCCCAACTCCTACTGTACGTACGACTGTTGCTGCTCGGTCAGCGTGATCTGCCCCGCCTTGATCGTCGCAAGGCGGGGCGACCGCCGGGCGATGGACGAGTCATGGGTGACCATGATGAAGGTCAGCCCGTATTCGTGCCACAGCCCCTCCAGCAGCGCCATGATCTCGTCCCGCATGGACTCGTCGAGGTTGCCGGTCGGCTCGTCGGCCAGCAGCACCTTCGGCTTCTTCACCAGCGCACGGGCGATCGCCACGCGCTGCTGCTGACCACCCGACAGCTCGGACGGCGCGTGGGTGAGCCGCTCGCCGAGGCCCACCGACCGCAGCGCCTCCGCCGCCCGCTCCCGCCGTTCCGCCGGCTTGACTCCCAGCGGGACCAGCGCCGTCTCGACGTTCTCCTGCGCGGTCAGCGTCGGGATGAGGTTGAAGGACTGGAAGATGATGCCGATCTTCTCGGCGCGCAGCCGGGTCAGCTTGGCCTCGCTGATGCGCGCGAGGTCGACGCCGTCCAGCTCGACGCTGCCCTCGGTCGGCCGGTCCAGGCCGCCGATCATCTGCAGCAGCGTGGACTTGCCGCCGCCGGTGGGGCCCTGGATGACCAGCTGGTCGCCGTCCTCGATGGTGAGGTCCACGCCGCGCAGCGCCTCCACCGTCTCCTTGCCGCGCGAGTAGCGCTTGGTGACGCCGGTGAGTCTGTACATGAGTGCTCCGTAGAGAGAAGTGTGGGGCGGGGTGCCGTCCGCCGGGGGGAGAGGAGGACGGCACCCCAGTACAAGAGGCGTTACGACACGCTGCGCAGCGCGTCCGCGGGCCGCATCCGGGAGGCACGCCAGCCGCCCATCGCGCCGGCGATCAGACCGCCGGTCACCGCGAGGCCCACGGCCAGCGCGATCGTGGTCATCGAGACCGGCGCGGACAGGGCGATCTCCATGGTGTTCTGGGAGGCCTGCTGGCCCGGCCCGCCACCGCCGCCGGGGCCGCCGCCCATGCCGCCACCGCCACCGGTGTTGCCGAGTTGCGCGGTGAGCTTCGGGCTGATCAGGGTGACCGCGTAGGCCGCCCCGAGGCCCAGGCCGATGCCGAGGGCGCCGCCGAGCAGACCGTTCACGATGGACTCGCCGACGACCTGCCGGGTGACCCGTCGGCTCGGCCAGCCAAGCGCCTTCAGAGTGCCGAACTCACGGACCCGGCGGGAGACCGCCGAGGAGGTCAGCAGCGCGGCCACCAGGAAGGCGGCGGCGAGCACCGCGATGGACAGCCACTTGCCCACGCTGGTCGCGAGGTTGGAGGCGGTGGACAGCGAGCCGGAGACGGTCTCCGCGAGATCGGCGGAGGTCGTGACGGTCGTACCGGAGACGTTCTTCTGGATCGCCGACTTGACGGAGTCGATCTGCTTGGAGTCGGTCGCCTTCACGTAGATCGTGGTGACCTGGTTCTTGGCGTCGGCGAGGGTCTGCGCCTGCTTCAGCGGCAGATAGACGTCGGTGGTGGAGTCGCTGCTGTCGGGCGTCGCGATGCCGATGATCGTGTACTTGGTGCCGGAGATGGTCAGGGTCTTGCCGACCTTGAGGGAGTTCTCCTTGGCGTACGACTTGCTGACGACCGCGACCTTCGCGTTGGACTGCGCGGCGGTGAACGTCTTGCCGGTGGTGATCTTCGAGCCGGCCAGCGGGCCGAGCGTCTGGTCGCCGACGTCCACGCCGGCCACCGAGTAGGAGTTCACGTCGAAGTTGGCGCCGCCGCCCTGGACCTGGGGCGCGGCGGTGCTGTTGCCGCTCCCGGAGCCGCCGCCGGGACCGCCCTGGCCCTGCGAGGAGGACCCGCTGCTCTGCGACTGCGCCTTGCCCTGGGTGAAGGACCCGTCGACCTTCGTGACGTTCAGGGTGAGCGCGCCCACCGCCGTCGCCACGCCCTTCTGCTTCGCGACCTTGGTGACCACCGAGGACGCCAGGGCCTGACCGCCCTGGGTCATCACGCGGTCCGAACTCTGCGTCTTGGAGCTGCCGTTGGAGCTGGCGTCGAACTGGAAGTTCGGTCTGCCCGAACTCCCGGACGTCGGCGCCGACCTCGCCTTGGTGACCGTCATGTCGGTGCCGAGGCCGTACAGCGACTTCAGGACCTTGTCCTGAGCCTGTGTCATGCCGGCCGACACCGAGTTCACGGTGATGACCAGCGCGATACCGAGCGCCAGACCCAGAGCGATGACCAGGGCCGCCTTCTTGCGCCGGCCCAGCTCGCGCTTGAGATAGATGCCAAACATCCCGTTCCTCGAAGGTTCTTGGCGCCCGCTGTGGGCGCGCCCTCAAGGTAGGGACGCAGCATTGCGGCGCCGTGAGGAAGGGATATGCGCAGGCTGAGAAGGGATGTGCGCGAGCTGAGAATGTGTGCGGCGGCCGTCCACGGGCCGGTGCGCACCTCGCGGTCCCACGCGAGATCCACCCCCACCCGGCCGATGGACGGCCGCCGCGTTCCCCCCTCGGGCGAGGCCTACGGAACGGCTCCCCCCAAGTGTGAATCTCCTGTGGAGGGCGCGTGATGAGCATAAGCCGCCGACCAGCCACGGTGGGGGTGGAAGAACAAATTCCGCTTGTGCAAATCGACCGCTCAGCCACGCCCCACGTACGGCATCGTCGTCGCCAGTACCGTCGCGAACTGCACATTCGCCTCCAACGGCAGCTCGGCCATGTGCCGCACCGTCCGCGCCACGTCGGCGACATCCATCACCGGCTCGGGCGCCACCGAACCGTTCGCCTGTAGCGCGCCCGTCTCCATGCGCCGGGTCATGTCGGTCGCCGCGTTGCCGATGTCGATCTGTCCGACCGCGATGCCGTACGGCCGCCCGTCCAGCGACAGTGACTTGGTGAGGCCGGTCAGGGCGTGCTTGGTCGCGGTGTAGGCGACGGAGTGCGGCCGGGGCGTGTGGGCGGAGATCGAGCCGTTGTTGATGATCCGCCCGCCCTGCGGGTCCTGCTCCTTCATCTGCCGGTACGCCGCCTGCGCGCACAGGAACGCGCCGTTGAGGTTGGTGTCCACCACGTGCCGCCAGGCGTCGTACGGCAGCTCCTCGACCGGCACCCCGCCGGGGCCGAACGTGCCCGCGTTGTTGAAGAGCAGGTCCACCCGCCCGAACCGCTCGACGGTGGCGGCGAACAGGGCGGTCACATCGTCGGAGTGGGAGACGTCGGTGGGTACGGCGACGGTGGCGCCGTCCGGCACCAGGGCCGCCGTCTCCGACAGGGTTTCCGGCCGCCGTCCCGCGAGCGCCACCGACCAGCCCGTACACAGCAGTTCCACGGCGACCGCGCGCCCGATTCCGGAGCCCGCGCCGGTCACCACCGCGATCTTCGATCGTTTGCCATCCATGGGCACGCAGCGTAGGCGAAGGGCCGTTATGCGGAACTCATCCGTCCGTCACCAGGATGTCGTGTTCATGCCTACCTGTAGTCGTCCCGGACCCGTCCAATTGTCTCCTGAATCCATTCAGTCAGGGGAGGACCGGATGACACTCGACCCCCGCACGTCGCAGCACGACCCCGAACTCCGCGCCGCCGCACGCCACTTGCACCGCCGCCGCTTCCTGACCGTCACGGCGGCCGCCGCGGCGCTCGCCTTCTCGGTCAACCTGCCGGCCGCCGGCACCGCGAGCGCCGCCGAGCTCGACGGCTCGAAGATCACCGAGTACCCGTTCACGCTCGGCATCGCCTCCGGCGACCCGCTGCCCAGCTCGGTGCTGCTGTGGACCCGGCTCGCCCCCACCCCGTACCAGCCCGACGGGGGCCTGCCGGCCGAACGCGTCCAGGTCCACTGGGAACTAGCCCGCGACGAGGGCTTCCGCCATGTCGTCAGACGCGGCACCGCCTGGGCGCACCCGGAGTTCAACCACACCGTGCACGTCGAGGTCGGCCACCTCGACTCCGACCGGGTCTTCTACTACCGCTTCCGCACCGGCCAGTGGACCAGTGAGACCGGCCGCACCCGCACCGCCCCCGCCCTCGGCGCCCGCAAGCGGGAGTTCACCTTCGCCGGGGTCTCCTGCCAGGCGTACACCGACGGCTACTGGACGGCGTACCGCCATCTCGCCGAGGACGACGTCGACGCGGTCTTCCACTTCGGCGACTACCTCTACGAGTACGCGGTCAACGCGGTCGGCGGCTACCGCAACTACACCGACCGGACCGTCCCCGACATCTTCAACCACGAGACGATGACGCTGGAGGACTACCGCCTCAGGTACGCCCTCTACAAGACCGACCCCGACCTGATGGCCGTGCACGCGGCGCATCCCTTCGTGGTCACCTGGGACGACCACGAGGTCGAGGACAACTACGCCGACGACATCCCCCAGAACGACGTCCCGCCGGAGGAGTTCCTGCTGCGCCGGGCCGCCGCCTACCGCGCCTACTGGGAGAACCAGCCACTGCGCCGCCCGCAGCTCCCCGTCGGGCCGGACTGCCAGCTCTACCGGCGGCTGCACTGGGGCCGGCTCGCCCAGTTCGACATCCTCGACACCCGCCAGTACCGCTCCGACCAGGCCTACGGCGACGGCCTGGACCTGCCGGGCCCGGAGATCGACGACCCGGCGCGCACCATCACCGGCGACGAGCAGGAGCGGTGGCTGATCGACGGCTGGCACGCCTCCCGGGCGCTGTGGAACGTCGTACCGCAGCAGGTGAACTTCTGCCAGCGCAAGCTCGACGTGGCGCCCGTCGCCCGGCTCTCCATGGACGCCTGGGACGGCTACCGGGCCTCGCGCCGCCGGATCCTCGACGGCGCCAAGGACGCGGGCGTCGAGAACCTGATGGTCCTCACCGGGGACGTGCACGTCGGCTACGCCTGGGACATCAAGGACGACTTCGACGACCCGTCCTCCCGCACCCTGGGCACCGAGATCGTCCCCACGTCGATCTCCAGCGGGCGGGACGGCGCCGAGCACCTCTCCACCTGGGAGACGTACATGGCGGCCAACCCGCACCTGAAGTACTACGACGGCCGGCGCGGCTACGCCACGGTCCGCCTCGACCGGGAGCAGGCGCGGGCCGACTTCAAGACGATGCCGTACGTGACCAGGCCCGGGGCGCCGATCTCCACGGCCGCGTCCTTCGTCACCGAGGTCGGCAACCAGGGGCTCAGGCAGGTGTGAGCGCTTCCTCGGAGGGATAGCGGACGCCGATGCGGTCCCGTACCGCGTCGAGCGTCCGCATCACCGCGAGCGTGCCGTCCAGCGGTACCAGCGGGGACTCCTTCTCGCCGGCCCGCAGCGCCCGCATCACCTCGGCTGCCTCGTGCTTGAGGCTGTTGCGGGGCCCGTCGGCCGGGTCGGCCGCGAACTCCTCGGGGTCGCGGCCGTCCCGGTGCAGGACGAAGCGGTCCGGGTGGAAGAAGCCGTTCGGGATGTCGATCCGGCCCAGCGAGCCGGTCACGGAGGCGACCGTCGCCGTACCGCCGGTCAGGGAGCAGTGCAGGGACGCCAGCGCGCCGGAGTCCCAGGACAGCAGCGCGCCCGTCTGGAGGTCGACGCCCTCCTCGGAGAGCACCGCCTTCGCCATCACGTCCGAGGGCTCACCCAGCAGCAGATGCGCGAACGACACCGGGTACACCCCGAGGTCCAGCAGCGCGCCGCCGCCCTGCTCCGGGTCGCGCAGCCGGTGCGAGGGCGGGAAGGGGCCGGCGAGACCGAAGTCGGCCTGTACGGTGCGGACCTCGCCGATCGCGCCGTCGTCGACGAGGGCCTTCAGCCGTCGGATCAGCGGGTTGCAGTACATCCACATGGCCTCCATGAGGAAGCTGTCGTGCTGTTTCGCGAGGCCGACCAGCTCGTCCGCCTCCCGGGCGTTGAGCGTGAACGCCTTCTCGCACAGCACGTTGCGGCCCGCCTCCAGGCACAGGCCGGCGGCCGCGCGGTGGGCCGCGTGCGGGGTGGCGACGTACACGACGTCGATGTCCGCGTCCTCGGCGAGCGCTCGCCAGTCGCCGTAGGCCCGCGGGATCCCGAACCGCTCCGCGAACGCGTCCGCCGAGTCGTACGACCGCGAGGCCACCGCCACGACCTGTGCGTCCGGCAGATCGACCAGATTCGCCGTGAACGCGGACGCGATCCCGCCCGTCGCCAGAATCCCCCAGCGCACCCTCTGCTCCGTCATCCCGGCTCCGCCCTCGCTCACCCGACACTCGCCCACTTGTACGAGCTGAGAGCATAGGTGGCGGACCGATCGAAGAGGGAGGGCACATGCCCGAGCAGGGGCGGGTCGAGCGGGCGACCGGGACGGGGGCGGACCCGGCGGTCGGGACAGGGGCGCGGCAGGCGGTGGGTGGGGGAGCCGAGCCGGTTGCCGAGCCGGTCGCCCTTCAGGACGCGGACCCGGCGGTCGTCAAGGGGGCGCAGGAGGTCGCCGTACCGCACACCGAGCCGGCCCCCGTGGCCGCGCGCCGTACCGGCCTTCTCGTCACGCTCATCCTCGGCGGTCTCACCGCCACGCCCCCGCTCGCGATGGACATGTACCTCCCCGCCCTGCCGGAGGTCACCCGCTCGCTGTCCGCGCCCGCCGCGACCGTGCAGCTCACCCTCACCGCCTGTCTGCTCGGCATGGCGCTCGGGCAGCTGGTGGTCGGTCCGCTGAGCGACCGCTGGGGCCGCCGCCGCCCGCTGCTCGGCGGGCTCGCCGTGTACGTCGTCGCCACCGTGCTGTGCGCCCTCGCGCCGAACGTCGAGACCCTGGTCGCCTTCCGGCTGGTGCAGGGACTCGCGGGCGCGGCGGGCATAGTCATCGCCCGCGCGGTCGTCCGCGACCTGCACGACGGCATGGCGATGGCCCGCTTCTTCTCCACCCTCATGCTGATCTCCGGCGTCGCCCCGATCGTCGCCCCGCTCATCGGCGGCCAGATCCTGCGGGTGACGGACTGGCGGGGCGTGTTCGTGGTCCTGACGGCCGTCGGCCTGCTGCTCGGCGCGGTGGTGTGGACGAGGCTCCCGGAGACGCTCCCGCCCGCCGAACGCCACAGCGGCGGCGCCGGCGAGACCCTGCGCGCCATGCGCGGCCTCCTCGCCGACCTGCCCTTCGCCGGCTACATGCTGGTGGGCGGCTTCACCTTCTCCGCGCTGTTCGCGTACATCACCGCCTCGCCGTTCGTGATCCAGGAGATCTACGGCGCCTCCCCGCAGCTGTTCAGCCTGCTGTTCGGCGTGAACTCGGTCGGCCTGGTGATCGTCGGCCAGATCAACGGCAAGCTGCTGGTGGGCCGGGTCAGCCTGGAGAAGGTGCTCTTCCTCGGTCTGCTGGTGGTGCTCGCCGCCGCCACCGCCCTGCTGCTGATGTCGGCCGGCGTCTTCGGCGAGGTGGGCCTGGTGCCCGTCGCCGCCGCGCTCTTCGTCCTGATGTCGGCGATGGGTGTCGCCCTGCCCAACGCCCAGTCGCTCGCCCTGATGCGCACCAGGCACTCCGCGGGCTCCGCGTCCGCCCTGCTCGGGACCTCCTCGATGTTCGTCGGCGCGATCACCTCGCCGCTGGTCGGACTGGCCGGGGAGGACACGGCCGTCCCGATGGCGGTCGTCCAACTGGCGGGCGCACTGGTAGCCCTCACCTGTTTCATGGGAATGTGCCGTCCTTGGAACAGACGTGCGACTGTGGAGGGAGCAGAGCACTGAGCGCACCGAGACTGCGCCACGACACACCGGAACGCGCCGGACTCGACCCGGGGGAACTGCGCCAGCTCGTCCAGGAGACCCACGACCTCACCGCCGGCGACCGCCCCTGGGCCGCGGGCGTCGTCCTGGTCGCCGGACGCGGCCCGGTCATCGCCGTCGAGGAGGCCTCGGGCTGGGCGGTCCGCTACTCCTCCTACGACCCCGAGGCGGACGCCGGGGTGGAACTCCCCGCCGGGGCGCGCATCCCGATGACCGTCACCACCCCCTTCGACCTGGCCTCCCTCACCAAGCTGTTCACGTCCGTCGCCGCCGTCCAGCAGATCGAGCGGGGCACCCTCGGCATCGACGCCCGGGTGGGCGCGTACCTCCCGGACTTCCGGGCGGCCGCGACCCACGGCATCACCGTCCGCGAACTGCTCACCCACACCTCGGGGCTACGGCCCGAACTCCCTTTGTACGACTGTGACGACGACGAGGAACGCCTCGACCTGCTCCGCGCCGAACCGCCCATCGGGGTGCCCGGCACCTACACGTACTCCGACCTCAACCTGCTGCTGCTCCAGCAGGTCCTCGAACGCATCACCGGGCGGCCCCTCGACGTCCTCGTCCACGACGGCATCACGCGCCCGCTCGGCATGACGTCGACCCGCTTCGGCCCCTGCCCCGGGGCGGCGGCCACGGAGGACCAGCGGCGGCCGTGGGCCAAGGCGGACCGGGGCATGCTGCGGGGTGTCGTCCACGACGAGAACGCCTGGTCGCTGGGGGGAGTGGCGGGTCACGCGGGGCTCTTCTCGACCGCCCGGGACCTCGCGATCTTCGCCCGGGCGCTGCTGGCGGGCGGCGCGTACGGGCCGGCCCGCATCCTGGGCCCGGACTTCGTGGAGCTGCTGCTCACCCCGCCCGGCCTGGGCTTCGCCATCGACCAGAAGTGGTTCATGGGCGAGCTGGCGGGGCAGGGGGCGGCGGGTCACACCGGCTTCACCGGCACGTCGTTGGTGCTGGACCCCGTGACCGACACGTTCGTCGTACTGCTCGCCAACACGGTCCACCCGCGGAGACGCCCCGCGGACAACAGGCCGCGAGCGGCGGCGGCGACGAGGATGGCGCGGGCGGTACGGGAGACGTGAGGGGCGGTCAGGTGTCGAGCTCGATGCCCTCGATCTCGTCGCCTTGGTTCAGGAAGGCCGCCAGGTCCTCGGCCTCGGTGTGGACGGCCTCCCGCTCCGTGCCGGTGAGGGGGCGCAGGGGGCTGATGCGCAGGCGGTGGTCGCGCACGGTCCAGGTGGCGGTGACCCGGCCGTCGACCAGGACCATGCGGTGGCCCGCGACGGACAGGCCCAGGTGGGCGGTGTCGATGATCCGGCCGCGGTCGTGGTAGCCGAGGACGGCGTTGTCGAAGGCGGGCAGGAAGCGGACGGGGGCCGGGGTGTCGGGGTCCGGCCGGGGCGCGTCGGGCAGGTCGAGCAGTTCGCGTCCGCGTTCGTCCCGGAAGACGACGAGTTCGTCCCGGACGGCCTTCACGGCGACGGGCAGCCCGGCGAGCCCGCACCAGGCACGCAGGTCCGCGGTGGCGGCGGGGCCGTGGGCGGCGAGATAGCGGCGCACCAGCTGTTGGCCGACGGGGTCGCCGTTCCCGGCGGGGTCGGCGCCTCCGGCGGGATCGCCGCTGCCCGTGCGATCGGCGGCTCCGACGGGATGGCCGTCCCGCGCGGGACCGCCGTCCCCCGTCGGCAGCGGATCGACGTCCCGCCCCAGCCAGGTGGCCAACGGCAGATTCCGGACACCGGCGGTCCGCCGCCACAGGCCGCGCGGCGGGAGTTGGGCCATGGGGATCAGGGCGGCGACGAGGAGTTCGCCGAGGACGCGGTGGGGCGGGCCGGGCGGGTGTTGCCGGGCGGGTCGGTCGAGGGGCGGCGCGGTGGGCGGCGGCCCCGGGGGGTGGTGCTGGACGGCCGGGGGGAGTTCCCGCAGGGCGTGCGGGGGCTCGGGGCGGCCGTCCTCGACGGGT
Organism: Streptomyces sp. NPDC047072; assembly: GCF_040643855.1. Classification (NCBI taxonomy): domain Bacteria; kingdom Bacillati; phylum Actinomycetota; class Actinomycetes; order Kitasatosporales; family Streptomycetaceae; genus Streptomyces; species Streptomyces sp. NPDC047072. The sequence goes on from NZ_JBEYVC010000164.1 coordinate 11,451, forward strand.
CGGTCGGGTTCCGCCGCGGTGTGCGGCCGCCCGGGTGGGTGGTCCGGGACGGGTGTGTGGTCCGGGACGGGCCGGCCGGGTTCCCGCACGGCGCGCCGGCGTTCCTCGACCGCCTCGACCAGTTCCCTCATCGTGCGGGGCTGCCCGTCGGCCATGACCGCCCGGCCCGTCGCCTCGACCTCGGCCAGGTCGATGTCCGCCAGCTCCCGTCGGTACGTGCCCAGCACCCGTTGCCGCAGCATCGCGTCGTGCCGGGACCGCCAGGCGAGCGCGTCGGCGGCGGTGACCAGGTGGACCGTGCGGCGCATCAGGTGGGTGCGCACCACCGCCCGCCCGGTCAGCGCCTCGTCCAGCAGCCCGGGCCGGAACCCGGCCACCCGGGACCACAGCCCGACGAACGGCTCCTGCGGCTCCTGCGCCTGCAGCCCGCACAGGTGGGCCACCGCCTCGGGCACGGAGAGCTCACCCCGTACGAGCAGGTGCTGGCGGGCGAGGGCGGCGCGGTTGAGGGCACGGTTGTCGAGGACGGTCATGGCCTTGCCGGTCAGCCGTTGTAGGGCGCGGTGACGTCCAGGACCCACGTCACCCCGAAGCGGTCGGTGAGCATGCCGTACAGCGGCGCCCACGGCGCGGGCTCCAGGGGCCGCACCACGGTCGAGCCCTCCGCGAGCCTGCCCCACAGGGCGCCGATCTCCTCGGTGTCCTCGCCGCGCACGGAGACGAAGAACGGGTTCGCGCCCTGGTCCCAGGGCAGTTGCGAGGGCACGTCGTACGCCATGACGTGGAAGCCGTCGTCGCCGACGACCTCGCCCCACATCACCCAGTCCGCCTCGCTCTCGTCCTGGACGGCGCCGGCGTCCTTGTAGGTGACGACGACACCGCGGCCGCCGAAGACGGACCGGTAGAAGTCCAGCGCCTCGCGCGCGCTGCCCCGGAAGTTCAGATGGGTGGTGGTCGTGACGGACATGGTGGCTCCTTGCCTGGAGGTGAACGACTCGGTGCCACCCTGACCGAGGTAGCGGACAGGATGTGTCCTGTACTACGGGGAGAATGGGGCGCATGCAGAAGACGTCCTCCCGGCTGCTCGCCCTGCTCTCGCTGTTGCAGACGCACCGCGACTGGTCCGGCGAGGACCTCGCCGGGCGCCTCGACATCACCTCCCGGACCGTGCGCCGGGACATCGACCGGCTGCGGGAACTCGGTTACCGGATCACGACCGTCAAGGGACCGGCCGGCGGCTACCGCCTGGAGGCCGGCACCCGGATGCCGCCCCTGCTGTTCGACGACGGCCAGGCCGTCGCCCTCGCCGTCGCGCTGCGGGGCGCGGCCGCGGTGACGCCCGTCGCCGAGGACGCGCTACGTGCCCTGGCCACCGTCCGCCAGGTCCTGCCGCCCCGCCTGCGCCACCGCATCGACCACCTGCACGTGACCCCGGTCCGCCCGCCCGAGACCGCGGACACCCCGCGGGCCGACCCCAAGGTCCTCCTGGAACTGAGCCGCGTGATCCACGCCCACGAGGAACTCCGCTTCGACTACGACCGGACGGACGGCCCCCGCGGGGCCGACCCCGGTCCGGCCGACGGGTCTCGCGGGGCTCACCCCGGCCCGTCCGACAGCACCCGCGGGCCCCACCCCGGCCCGCCCCACCGCCCCCGTCGCGTCCACCCCCACCACCTGATCGCCTGGCGCGACCGCTGGTACCTCGTCGCCTGGGACCTCGACCGCGACGACTGGCGCATCTTCCGCGTCGACCGCATCCGCCCCCGCACCCCGACCGGCCCCCGCTTCACCCCGCGCGAACTGCCCGGCGGCGACCTCGCCGGCTTCGTCACCGGCCGGTTCCGCGGTACCGACGGCACCACCGCCGACTGGTCGTGCCGCGGCGCGGTGGTCCTGCACGCCCCGGCCGCCGACGTCGTCCCCTTCGCCGGGGACGGTCTCGTCGAGGAGCTCGCCCCCGACCGCTGCCGTCTCACCCTCGGCTCCTGGTCCTGGCCCGCGCTCGCCGCCGCCCTCGGCCACTTCGACACCGACTTCGAGGTCGTCGGCCCACCCGAACTCGCCACCGCCTGCGCGGACCTGGCCGCCCGCTTCACCCACGCCGCCGCCCGGTCGTAGCGTCACCACCCGGTCGTAGCGCCACCGTCCGCCCGTAGAATCACCGGGTGAACGCCCCCGTACCCCCGGCCGAGACCCTCCGCACCGCCCTCGCGGCCCTCCTCGACGGTCTGCCGCCGAAGCAGGCGGCGCAGGCGGTGGACCGGCTCATCGGCATGTACCGGGGCGCCACCCCCACCGACACCCCCATCCTCCGCGACCGCGCGGACGTGGCGGCCTATGCCGCCTACCGCATGCCCGCCACCTTCGAGGCCGTCCACAGCGCCCTGGAGGCCTTCGCGGACACCGTCCCCGACTGGACTCCCGGCACGCACACCGACCTCGGCGGCGGCACCGGCGCCGCGACCTGGGCGGTCGCCACCACCTGGCCCGGCACCCGCCCCGTCACCGTCCACGACTGGTCCGAGCCCGCCCTCGCCCTCGGCCGGGAGATCGCCGGCGCCCACCCGGCGCTGCGGGAGGCGGACTGGCGGCGCACCCGCATCGACCGCACGCTCGCGCTCGCCCCCACCGACCTCGTCACGGTCTCCTACGTCCTCAACGAACTCACCCCCGCCGACCGCACCGCCCTGGTGGACGCCGCCGCACAGGCCGCCGGGAGCGTCGTGATCGTCGAGGCCGGCACCCCCGCCGGCTACGCGCGCGTGCTGGAGGCCCGCGACCGCCTGGTCGCCGCCGGCTTCCGGATCGCCGCCCCCTGCCCGCACAGCGCCGCCTGCCCGATCGCCCCCGGCGAGGACTGGTGCCACTTCTCCGCGCGGGTGAGCCGCTCCTCCCTGCACCGCAAGGTCAAGGGCGGCTCATTGCCGTACGAGGACGAGAAGTTCAGCTATGTCGCCGCCACCCGCGTGCCGGCCGAACCGGCCCCCTCCCGGGTCGTCCGCAGACCGCAGATCCGCAAGGGCCAGGTCCTCCTGGACCTGTGCGAGGCGGACGGACAGCTCGCCCGCCGTACGGTGACCAAGCGCCACGGCGACCTCTACAAGGCGGCCCGGGACGCCGACTGGGGCGACGCCTGGCCACCGGCCGGCTGACCGCCGTACGGCGAGACGATCCGTCTTGTCGGACTGTTAGATTCGCCCCATGACCCCGCAGAAGCCCGACCCCGCGACCCCGCACAGGCCCGACACCGCCCGCCGCAGCGAGAAGTCCCGACGCGCGATCCACGAAGCCGCGCTCGCCCTGGTCGGGGAGGTCGGCTACCCGAGGACCACGATCGAGGGCATCGCGGCCCGCGCGGGGGTCGGCAAGCAGACGATCTACCGCTGGTGGTCGTCGAAGGCGGACGTCCTGCTGGAGGCGTTCCTCGAACTCAGCGCGCAGGCCGCGCGGGAGGCGGGCGCCGAGCCCTACGTCATCCCGGACACCGGCGACCTCGCCACCGACATCAAGGCCGTACTGCGGGCCACCGTCGACCAGTTGCACGACCCCCGGTTCGAGGTGCCGTCGCGGGCGCTCGCGGCCGAGGGCGTCGTCAACGAACAGGTCGGCCGGCAGTTCACGGCCGCGCTGATGGAACCCGCCATCCAGCTCTACGTCGACCGGCTGCGCTCCGCCCAGCAGGCCGGCCAGGTCCGCCCCGAGGTCGACCCGCGTATCGCCCTGGAGTTCTTCATCTCGCCGCTCGCCCAGCGCTGGCTCCAGTACACCGGCCCGATCTCGTACGAGTACACCGACACCCTCGTCGACTACGCCCTGTACGGCCTCGCACCGCGCGACTGATCACCGTAAAGCCGGTGATGTCCGCGCATCCCGGTGTGAGGCAGCCCCTACCGCCTCATGTCCGCTCCGGCCCCCCGGGCGAGAGGAAGATGGGACCATAGGGCATGCTGTTCCGCACGACGGCGAGGCGAGGGCGATAGATGAGCGCGGAGTGGGGCGGCCGCAGTGGCCGGCAGGGCAAACTCTCCCAATGGCTGCGCGGACGCCGGCCGAAGGAGGCCGCCACGGACCACGGCGGCCGTGAGGCCCTGCTGCTGGCCGCCGCCGGAGCGGGCCTGCCGCTCGCGCCCGCCGCGCACCCCGCCCCCGGCTACCGCTGCTCCTGCGACCGCGTGGGCTGTCCCACCCCCGCCCGCCACCCCGTGTCGTTCGCCTGGCAGACCCAGTCGACCACCGACCGCGCACAGATCGAGCGCTGGGCCCGGCACCAGCCGCAGGCCAACTTCATCACCGCGACCGGCATGGTCCACGACGTCCTCGACCTGCCGCTGGAGGCGGGCCGGGAGGCGCTGGAGCGACTGCTCGCCTCCGGCATCGAGGTCGGCCCGGTCGCCGAGAGCGACGACGGCCGCCTGCTGTTCTTCACCCTCACCCGCGGCACCCCCGAGGACGAGGACGAGTGGTGGCCGTGCGAACTGGACTGCCACCCCGAGACGATGGACGAACACCCCGGCCTGCGCTGGCACTGCCGCGGCTCCTACGTCCTCGTACCGCCCGCCCGCCTCCCCGGCGACCAGGCCGTCCACTGGGTCCGCGGCCCGGAGCACCCGCTGCCCGACCCGCTCAGCCTCCTGGAGATCCTCACCGACGCGTGCGCCCGGTACGTGGGCGAGGAGCCCGACCACGCGAACGCGGCCTGGCCCCTGCGCCGTTGACGGCTCTCGCTACGACCCCTCGGCCGACGTCAGACCCTGGATCCGCCCCAGGATGCTCACCTGCCCGCCGCTCGTCGCCGGGTCCACCGCCACCTGGTTCGAGACGAACTCCATCGTCAGGGACTGCTTGATCTCGCCCTTGGTCAGGGCGAGTACGTCCTTGTTGGGGGTCGGGATCGTCGCGGCCGCGTTCGCCGTCTGCTTCTGGTAGTGGTGCGTGGCGAAGAACACCAGCGCCCCGCCGTCCGCCGTGCGCAGCGCCAGCGGGGTGTAGTCGCCGCTCGTCAGCGGCTGGTCGATGAACTGGGTCACCAGACCCGGCTTGTTGGCGCTCTTCTCCCGCAACTCCCGCCAGCCGCTGGTCTGGGAGCCGTCCGCGAAGACGTCCCCGCCGCTCTTCAGATAGGTCGCGTAGTCCTTGCTGAGCGCGCCGGGAGCGGCGGCGAGCCCCGTCGCGTCCGCCGGCACCGACTCGGCCCAGCCGTCCGCGTCCTTCTTGAACTCCGGGACCTTGCCCGCCTCCACGAGCGTCAGATACGCCACCTGGAAGGGGTCGTTCAGGTTGCTGCGGGTGAAGACGAGCAGCCAGCGCGCGGTGCCGCCCTTGTTGGCGGCCGCGTCGGCGAGGAACCAGCGCGGCCAGCCCGCCTTCTTCGGGATCGTGTACGTCACGTCCGAGAACGTCAGCGGGGTGTGCGCGGCGTTGCCGTCCGGGTTGTTCGCCTGGCCGGCCTTCAGCCGCGCCGAGTCGATGGCGGAGAGGGCGCCCGTGACATGAGGGGCGTCCAGTGAACTGTCGAATTTCTCGTCCGCGTTGTTGTACGCGGTCGTGAACTGCCGGAGCGCCTTGGCGGCCTCCGCCTTCGTGGTCGAGGGGAGCACCTCCCGCTCCCCGTGCACCACCACGCAGCCGCTCGCCGTCAACGACAAAGCGGTCATGGACGCCGCTATCAGTGCCCTCCGGTCAAGCCTGCGGAGCCTTCGAGGGCCGCGATCCCTGCTCATCAGGTGCCTTCACCTTCCCCTTCCCGGAGGCGAACCCTACCGGGGCGAGGAAGAGCGCGAGCGTCGGGATCAGGTACAGCAGCCACACCGTGACCTGGAGGACGGTCGGGTCCGGCTGGAAGTTGAACACGCCCTTCAGGAGCGTGCCGTACCAGCTGTCCGGCGGGATCGTGTCGCTGATGTCGAAGGCCCTGTTGTTCAGGCCGGGCAGCCAGTCCGCCTCCTGGAGGTCGTGGAAGCCGTACGCCAGCACGCCCGCGGCCACGACGACGAGCATCCCGCCGGTCCAGGTGAAGAACTTGGCGAGGTTGATCTTCAGGGCGCCCCGGTAGAACAGCCAGCCCAGCACGACCGCCGTCGCGATGCCGAGGGCGACGCCGATCAGCGGGCGCGGGGTGCCGTCACCGGCCGCGCGCACCGACGCCCACACGAACAGGGCGGTCTCCAGGCCCTCCCGGCCGACCGCGAGGAACGCGGTGGCGACCAGGGCCGCGGTGCCCATCTGCAGGGCCGCGTCCAGCTTGTCGTGCAGTTCGGCCTTCAGATGCCGCGCGGTGCGCCGCATCCAGAACACCATCCAGGTCACCAGGCCCACCGCGAGGATCGACAGGGAGCCGCCGAGCGCCTCCTGCGCCTCGAACGTCAGCTCCTGGGAGCCGAATTCGAGCGCGCACCCGAAGCCGAGCGCGAGGGCGACGGCGACCGCGATGCCGATACAGATGGGTTTCAGCGCGTCCCGGCGGTCCGTCTTGACCAGGTAGGCGATGAGGATGCAGACGACGAGAGAGGCCTCCAGGCCCTCGCGCAGACCGATCAGATAGTTGGAGAACACGGGCTACGCCTCCTTGGAGAACAGCGTGCTGCCCCACCAGTCGTCCTGGTCGCGGACGCCGGGCGGGACGGCGAAGACCGCCGAACCCACGTGCTGGATGTACTCGTTGAGCGCGTCGGTGGCCAGATGGCGCTGGATGCGGATGAAGCCCTCCCGGACGTCCTTCATGTACGCCAGGAAGAACAGCCCCGCCTCCAGCCGGCCCAGACCGTCCGTGCCGTCGGTGAAGGAGTAGCCGCGGCGCAGGATCGTCGCCCCGCCGTTGGAGTCGGGGTGCGCGAGCCGGACGTGCGCGTCGGGCTTCATCGCGGGCAGGAACGGCTTGTCGCGCTCCTTGGCCCTGCCGACCGGGGCGCCCTCGCCCTTGTCCCGGCCGAAGATGTCCTCCTGCTCCTGGAGCGGGGTGCGGTCCCAGGTCTCGATGTGCATGCGGATACGACGGGCGACGAGGTAGGAGCCGCCGTCCATCCAGCCCGGGCCTTCGGCCCACACGAACTTCTTCAGCCGGTCCGTCTCCGTCCCCGCGATGTTGCGGGTGCCGTCCTTGAACCCCATGAGGTTGCGCGGGGTCTGCGCGTCCGGCGTGGTCGAGGAGGTCTTGCCGAAGCCGAGCTGCGACCACCTGATGACGACCTTGCCGAAGCCGATCCGCGCGAGGTTGCGGATCGCGTGCACGGCGACCTGCGGGTCGTCCGCGCAGGCCTGGACACAGAGGTCGCCGCCGCTGCGGTTCTTGTCGAGGTTGTCACCGGCGAACTGCGGCAGGTCGACGAGCGCCTCGGGCCGCTGTCCCTTGAGTCCGAACTTCTCGAAGAGGGACGGCCCGAAGCCGATCGTCAGCGTCAGCCGCGACGGCTTCAGCCCCAGCGCCTCGCCGGTGTCGTCCGGGGGAGCCTCGGCGAGACCGCCGTACGCCCCGTCCCCGACCGCCTTCCCGGCCGTCATCCGGCGCGCGGCCGACGTCCAGTCCTTCAGCATCTGGACGAACTCGGCGCGGTCCTCGGTCGTCACGTCGAACGCGGCGAAGTGCAGCCGGTCCTGCACGGGGGTGGCGATACCGGCCTGGTGGGCGCCGTGGAAGTCGACGGCGGCGCCCGCCTCGGCGGCCGTCGGCTGGAGGTCGTCGCCGTCACGGGTCATCGCGACCGCGCCGCCGGCCGCGGCGGCACCGAGCGCGAGCCCGGCACCGCCCCAGCCGATGAGGGCGCGGCGGGAGGGGGACTGTGTGCTGTCGGTCATGAGGGCGCCCCTACTTCACTTCACGACGGCGGCGGCGAGCTTGGACAGCGGCTCCGCGAGCGCGTTCACCGCGTCCGAGAGCTCCTTGCGCTGCGCCTCGGTGACGGTGTCGTAGGAGACGAAGCCGTCGGAGGTCTTGGTGGTGCGGTACGTGTCCAGCTGGGTGTCGAGCGCCGCGAACTGCTTGTCCAGCTCTGCGGTGAGCGCCGGGTCGTTCTTCGAGGCGACCGGCTTCAGCAGCTCGTACGCCTTCTCGGCGCCCTCGACGTTGGCCTTGAAGTCGCTCAGGTCGGTGTGCGAGTAGCGGTCCTCCTCGCCGGTGACCTTGCCGGTGGCGACCTCGTCGAGGAGTTCCTTGGCGCCGTTGGCCATCGAGGTCGGGGTGATCACGGCCTTGCCGACCCGCTGCTGCCAGTCCGTCAGATCGGTGACCAGCTGGTCGGCGAGGGTCTTCTGCTCCGCGCCGATCTTCTTGTCCTGCCACAGCGCCTTCTCCAGCGCGTGCCAGCCGGTCCACTTCTGGCCCTTCTCCAGGCCGTCCGCGCGGGTGTCGGTCAACGGGTCGATGTCACCGAAGGACTCGGCGATCGGCTCGGTGCGCTCCCAGCCGACCCGGGAGGGGGCGTAGGCGTTCTTGGCGGCGGTGAGGTCGCCGGCCTTGATCGCGTCGGTGAAGACCTTGACCTTCGGGAGCGTGGCGTCGGCCTGCTCCTGCGCGTACTCGCGGTAGGCGGCGACGGCCTTGTCGAGCTGCGGGTTCCGCTTGGCGGCGGTGCCGCCGGTGGCCTTCACGGCCTGGCGGATGCCGTCGCCCTTCATGCCGGGCTTGCAGGCGATCGTGTAGTCGCCGGCCTTCACCTCGGCGGTGACCGTCTGCTTGGTGCCCGCGCCGATGTTCTCCCGCTCGCTGACGATCCGGTCGTCCGGGAAGAGGAGGTAGACCTCGGTGACCTTGGAACCCTTGTTCTCGATGGCCAGCTCGACGTGGCCGGCCGGGAACTCCTTCTTGGAGACCTCGCACTTGCTGTCGGTGGCGGTCACCTCGATGACCCGGTCGCTGCCGGCGGAGCTCCCCTTCTCGGTGCATCCCGTGACGGCGGTCAGAGCCGCCACGACGGTGGTGGCGGTGACGAGGCGGATCCTGACGGCGTGCATGCGAGCTCCTGAAGGTTGGTGAGGCTCGCCTAACTTATCCGGGCTTTATCTGTGTATGGCTCAAAAAGGACGTCAAGGAAAGGTCAAGGGAAATTCAACTGATTCGTCTCGGTGTGATGAGGAGTGCGTTCGTGCGGGGGTGCGGGAGGACCTCGACGGGCTGGTCGTAGACGTCGGAGAGGAGCCGCTCCTCGAACACCGCCGCCGGGGGACCGTCCGCGGCGACCCGACCGGCGCACAGGAGCGCGACCCGGTGCGCGTACGCGGCCGCGAGCCCCAGATCATGCAGGACGACGACCACGGCGTCCCCGGCCCGCGCCCGCTCCCGGCACACCCGCAGCACGAGTTCCTGGTGCCGCAGGTCCAGTGCGGCGGTGGGTTCGTCGAGCAGCAGCAGGGGGGTGCGCTGGGCCAGCACCCGGGCGAGCGCGACACGGGCACGCTCGCCGCCGCTCAGCGCGGAGAAGGGGCGGGGCGCGAAGGGGGTGACCTCGGTGGCGTCCATCGCCTCAGCGACGGCGCTGTCGTCGTCCTCACCGCCGAGGGAGGCCCAGGGCGCCCGCCCCATCCGGACGACGTCCTCCACGCTGAACGGAAACGAGAGCGCGGCCGACTGCGGCAACACGGCCCGCCGCAGGGCGAGTTCGGGCGCGGACCACTGCGACGCCGGGCGCCCATGAATCCGTACGGCCCCTGCGGCAACCGCGAGATCCCCGGCGAGCGCGGCAAGCAGCGTGGACTTCCCGGCCCCATTGGGCCCGACGAGAGCAAGCACCTCACCGGCACGAGCAACCACGTCGACCCCTTGGAGAACCTCCCGAGACCCAAGCCGGACATACAGGGACTCAGCCTCGGCGAGAACGTCACCGAGATCGGCGGGAGGGGGAGGGGTGGGGCGACGACGGAGGAGTCTCATACGGGGGTTCCTTGGAGGGAGGGGCTGCGGAGGGTTCGGCACCGCCGAGAAGGCCGCGGGGGCTGAGCACCGTCGCGGCGGAATTTTGGGGACCGAGGGGATCAGGGGGCGGCCGAGGGATGTCTGGGGGCGTGTTTCGGGGTGCCGGGTGAACACGGGGCAACCGAGTGCTTCTAGGGGCGCGGGGCTGTGTTGATTTGCGGCTCCGCCGCGGGGCGCGACCAGCCCCCACGCAGCCGCACCCGACACACAACCCCTCACGCCCACCCCCCTTGCCGCCGCCGAGTCCTCCGTAGCAGCCAGAAGAAGAACGGGCTGCCCAACAACGCGGTCAACACCCCCAGCGGCAGCTCCGCCGGTGCCGCCACCGTCCGTGCCACGAGGTCCGCCGCCAGCAGCACCGCCGCCCCCAGCAGCGCACTGCCCGGAATCAGGAACCGATGCCCGGGACCCGCCGCCATGCGGAGCAGATGCGGTACCACGAGCCCCACGAAGCTGATGATCCCCGACACACTCACCGCCGCCGCCGTCAGCAACGCGATCACCAGCACCAGCAGAATCCGCAGCCGCTCCACATCGACCCCGAGATGCCGGGCCGGCCGCTCACCGAGCGCCAGCAGATCCAGCCGGCGCGCACAGAGCGGCGCAACGGCCAACCCCAGCACCGCACACGGCAGTACGGCCACCACCTTCGGCCACGTCGCCTGCGCCAGCGACCCCAACTGCCAGAACGTGATCTGCTGGATCGCCGCCGTGTCCGCGAAGAACAGGAACAGCCCGATCACCGCCCCGGCGAACGCGTTCACCGCGATCCCCGTGAGGATCAGCGTCACGACCTCCGTACGCCCACCGGACCGCGACATCACGTACACCATCAGCACGGTCGCGAGCCCGGAGACGAACGCGAAGACGGTGACCGTCCAGGTGCCGAAGACGTCGACGCCCAGCGCGATCGCCCCCACCGCCCCGACCGCCGCGCCCGAGGAGACCCCGATGACCCCGGGCTCGGCGAGCGGGTTGCCGAAGACGCCCTGCATCAACGCCCCCGCACACCCCAGCGACGCCCCGATCAGCAGCGCGAGCACGATCCGCGGGAACCGCACGTTCCACAGCACGGACTCGGCGACCCGGTCCAACTCCCCACCTCCGAGCCCGAGTCGACGCAGCACGGACCCCACGACGTCCCCGACCGGCACGGGATACGCCCCGACCCCCGCGGCGACCGGCACCAGCACGAGCAGCGCGACGATCAGGCCGGCCGTCAGCAGCCAGGCGGTGGTCCGTGGCCCGCGCGGCACCGGCGCACCGGCCCTCGTCTGCGGCTCGGTCTTCTCCAGTACGGTCATGTTTCAATTCCCCACGTGACTGACTACGACGTACTCCGCGTCTTCTGCGCACCGAACGGCGGATACGGCAACGAACTCGGCGTCATCCGCGAAGGCTCCGCGCTGCCCGACCCGGACGACCGCCAGACCCTCGCCGCCAAACTCGGCTTCAGCGAGACCGTGTTCGTGGACGACCCCGAGCGTGGAGTCATCGACATCTACACCCCCTCCGTACGGCTGGCGTTCGCCGGTTACCCCTGCGTCGGCGCCGCCTGGCTGCTGGACGTGCCCGAACTCGTCACGCCCGCCGGTGCCGTGGGGGCCCGGCAGGACGGGGAGTTCTGCTGGATCGAGGCGCGGGCGGAGTGGCCGGCGCCCCGGACACTGCGGCAGTACGCCTCGGCCGCCGAGGTCGACGACCTGGCCGTCCCGGAGCCGGGGGAGTGGATCTACGCGTGGGCCTGGGAGGACGAGGCCGCCGGACGGATCCGGGCCCGCGGCTTCCCCGGCCGGGGTGACGGTGTCGAGGAGGACGAGGCCACCGGCGCCGCGGCGATGCAGCTGACCGCTCGGCTCGGCCGCGCCCTGAACATCACCCAGGGCGCGGGCTCCCAGATCCTCACCGCACCCCAGCCCTACGGCTGGGTGGAGATCGGCGGCCGCGTCTACCTGGAACGCCAGCCCGAGCGCTAGGCGCTCAGCGGGAACTCCTCTCCCAGCGCCCTGAACACCGCGGTGTTCAGGGCGAACGCCCTCTAGC
>NZ_JBEYVC010000165.1:0-23316 GCF_040643855.1 Streptomyces sp. NPDC047072
GGCACCATCACGTGCCCGGACGTGGCCTCGCAGCTGCCCGCCATCCCGGCCACCGCCCAGGCCGAGGTCGACCGCAACCTGACCCTGCTCCAGACGCAGATCAACGAGGCCAACAAGCGGCTCGTCGACACCGTCGGCCAGGGCGGACCCAACTTCGTCCAGAACGCCATCCTCGGCCCGCTGGCCGACAAGCGGAAGTCGACCATCGACCGCATCGCGATCTCGATCGGCCGCACCGCCGAGAAGCCGCAGGGCCTCGACTCCCTGGCCGCCTGCACGCTCACCCAGTGACGTGACAGGCGCTGTGGCCGCCCCGAGTGTGCGCCGGCCGGGGCGGCCACGGGCATGCGTTCTCACGATCCACGACGGGGACATGACCTACGACGGGGTCATTGCCTACGACAGGGTCCGGACGGGTTAACCGGGCTGCCGTCGGCGCTTGCGACCTCTACGGTCTGACCATGCGCCCCGCTGCTGCCACCGTCATCGCCGTTCTCGTCTCCGCGCCCCTTCTGATCGGTGCCGTGCCCGCGCCCTGGGATCCGCTGCCGGTGCGGATGGCGGACACCGGGGGCGGGACCCAGCTCATCACCGCCGTGGCCGCGCGGACCGACTCCACCACGGGGACGCTGACCTGGTGGGACCTCAAGGACGGACGCTGGGTGGAGACCGGGTCGGCCGCGGCCCGGTTCGGGGCGAAGGGGCTCGTCGAGGGAACCGCGCGGAAGCAGGGGACGAACACGACGCCCACGGGGCTGTATGAATTGCCGTACGCCTTCGGGATCAAGGCGGCGCCGACCGGGACGGCCTACAAGTACCGCGCGGTGAAGCAGAGTTCGTGGTGGTGCGAGGACAACGACTCGCGGTCGTACAACCGTTGGGTCGATCCGCTCCCCGCCGACTGCCGGGCCTCGGAGTCGGAGCACCTGGTCTCCTACCCGACGCAGTACGCCTACGCGATGGTGATCGGCTTCAACTACGACCGGCCGGTGCGCAAACGGGGTGCCGGGATCTTCCTGCACGTCAACGGACGGGCGGCGACGGCGGGTTGTGTGTCGGTGCCGTCGGACGCGATGCGGCGGATCCTGAAGTGGGCGGATCCGGAGAGGAATCCGCACATCGCGATCGGGACCACGCGCGGACGTACGACGATCATCCGCTACTGAGCCGGACGGTCGCTGAGCCGGACCGTGAACGTCGTCGATCCCGGCGCGCTGTCCACCGTCACGCTTCCGCCGTGTGCCTCGACCACCGCGGCCACGATCGCGAGGCCCAGGCCCGCGCCGCCGGTCTCCGCCTTCTTGCTGCGGTCGGCCCTGGTGAAGCGTTCGAAGACGGTCGACCGGAGGTCGGGCGGGAGGCCGGGGCCGTCGTCGTGGATCAGCAGGGTCGCCGCCGTGCCGTCGGTCTCCAGGGTCACCGTGACCTTCGTGCCGGCCGGGGTGTGCAGACGGGCGTTGGTCAGCAGGTTCGCCAGGACCTGGTGGAGGCGGTGCTCGTCGCCGGTCACCGTCACGGGGGCCTCGGGGAGGTCCAGGGACCAGCGGTGACCGGGTCCTGCGGCGCGGGCGTCGGTCACCGCGTCGAGGACCAGGCGGGTGAGGTCGACCGGGCGGTTCTCCAGGGGGCGGCCCGCGTCCAGGCGGGCCAGCAGCAGGAGGTCGTCGACCATCGCTCCCATGCGGGCCGATTCCGCTGTGATGCGTTCCAGGGCCCGGGTGATCTCGGGGGGCAGCGGGCCGGGGTGCAGCAGGGCGAGTTCGGCGTGGCCGCGGACGGTGGCGACCGGGGTGCGCAGTTCGTGGCTGGCGTCGGCGGCGAAGCTGCGCAGGCGTTCCTCACTGGCGTGGCGCTTGGTGAGGGCGTCCTCGACATGGCCGAGCATGCGGTTGAAGGCGGTGGCGACGCGGCCCACCTCGCTGCGCGGGTCGGACTCGGGGGCGCGGGGCGGGAGGGTCACCTCGCCGCTGGCGAGCGGGAGTTCGCTGACCCGGGTGGCGGTCGCGGCGACCCGGCTGAGCGGGCGCAGCGACCAGCGCACCCACAAGGCGCCCGCGACGCCGGTGACGGCGAGGGCGGCGCCGAAGACGATCTCGGCGAGCAGTTCGAGGCGGTGGACGGTGGCCTCGACGGGTTCCAGGGGCAGGCCGGTGACCAGGACGTCGCCGTCGAGGCCCCGGGCCGCCACGACCCGGTAGTCGTGCAGGGCGGAGAGGCCGACGGTGTGGCCCTTGCCATCGGTGGGGACGGCGGCGAGCCTCTTCTTGTCGCCGGTGGTCAGGGCGACGTTCAGGGTGCCGTCGGAGCGGACCACGGCCGCGTTGGTGACGGTGCCGTCGAGCAGGCGGGCGCCGAAGGTGCCGGTGGCCTGGCGGCGGGTGTCGCCGTGTTCGTCGCCGTCGTGATCGTTCTTCTCGGTCTCGCCCTTGTGCTCCAGGCTGACGGCGAAGCGGTTTCCCGCCTCCGTCAGCTGTTCGTCGAGGCGGCCGGTGAGGAAGCCGCGCAGGCCGAGGACCGCGGCCACGCCGACCGCTGCACAGCTCACCGCCAGCAGCACCACGAGGCCGAGCGTGAGGCGGGCCCGAAGACTCCTGGGCAGCGGGGGTCTCATCCCGTCACCGGCTTGAGCACGTACCCGGCCCCGCGCACCGTGTGGATCATCGGCTCGCGGCCCGCGTCGACCTTCTTGCGCAGGTAGGAGATGTACAGCTCGACGACATGGGCGCGGCCGCCGAAGTCGTAGGACCAGACCCGGTCGAGGATCTGCGCCTTGCTGAGCACGCGCCGGGGGTTACGCATGAGGAAGCGCAGGAGTTCGAACTCGGTCGGGGAGAGCTCGATCAGTTCGCCCGCCCGGGTGACCTCGTGGGCCTCCTCGTCGATGACCAGGTCGCCGACGGTCAGGTGCGGGCCGTCCTCCTGCTGGCGGGCCATGCCCGCGCGGCGCAGCAGTCCGCGGACCCGGGCGACGACCTCCTCCAGGCTGAACGGCTTGGTGACGTAGTCGTCGCCGCCGGCCGTGATGCCGGCGATCCGGTCCTCGACGGCGTCCCGGGCGGTGAGGAAGAGGACGCAGACGTCCGCCTTCACGGCGTGCAGGGAGCGCAGGACCGCGAAGCCGTCGGTGTCGGGGAGCATCACGTCCAGCACGACCGCGTCCGGCAGCAGCTCGCGGGCCGCCGTCACCGCGGCCGCCCCGTCACCGGCGGTGCGCACCTGCCAGCCCTCGTAGCGCAGGGCCCCGGAGAGGACCTCGGCGAGGTCCGGGTCGTCGTCGACGACGAGGACGCGCAGCGGGGTGCCGTCGGGGCGGGTGAGGGCGGGGCGGCCGGAGCGGGTGGTGTTCATGGCCCTTCCAGGATCACCCCTGGCGGCGGCCGACGGGGGCCGCCGCATGCTCTGAGTTCCCTCTGAGTGTGCTCCGAGGGTTCCGGTTGAGAGCGTCCTGAGAAGTTCGCCGCGCACAGTTGCGCCCAGGAGAGGCGAAAGGACGTACCCATGACCACCGTGTACGAGCGGCAGGCGGCACCGCCGGTGTCCCTGCCCGCCCGGCGCTCCCCCGCGGGTCCGCTGCTGGCCCTGCTGTGGGCGGGCGCGGCGGGCGTGATCGCCCTGTGGTGGGCCGACACCGGCTCCGTCGTGGGCACGGCGGGCGTGCTGACCGGGGCCGGGCGGATCGCCGGGCTGCTGTGCGGTTACGCCTGCGCGGTGCTGGTCGGGCTGATGGCCCGGGTACCGCTGCTGGAGCGGCGGATCGGCTCCGACCGGGTGGCGCGCTGGCACGCGATGGCCGGCCGCTACACGGTCTGTCTGCTGCTCGGGCACATCTCGCTGATCCTTCTCGGGTACGCCGCCCAGGACCGTGCCTCGCTCTGGCACGAGACGGTCACCGTGGTCCTCGACTACCCGGAGATGCTGAAAGGGACCGCGGGCGCGGTGATCCTCCTCGCGGTCGGCGTCACCTCGGCGCGCGCCGTGCGCCGCCGGACCGGCCACGAGTTCTGGTACTACGTCCATCTGCTCACGTACGCCGCCGTGTTCCTCGCCTTCGGGCACCAACTGGCGCTCGGCGACGACTTCAACGGGCATCCGGTGGCCACCGCCGCCTGGTACGCGCTGTATCTGGGCGTGGCGGCCCTGGTGTTGTGGTTCCGGATCCTCGCGCCGGTGCGGCTGAACCTGCGGCACCGGCTGCGGGTGGAGTCGGTGCACCAGGAGGCGCCGGGGGTGTGGTCGGTGGTGGTCCGGGGGCGGCGGCTGGATCAACTCGGCGCCCGGGCGGGGCAGTTCTTCCGCTGGCGGTTCCTCGCCGAGGGCATGCGGTGGACGTCGACGCCGTACTCCCTGTCTGCGCCGCCGCGCCCCGACCGGATGCGGATCACCGTCAAGGCGCTGGGCGACCACAGCACGGCCGTGTCCCTGCTGCGGCCCGGGACCCGGGTGTGGGCGGAGGGGCCGTACGGCGCACTGACCGCGGACCGGCGGACCGCCCCGCGGGCCCTGCTGATCGCGGGCGGTGTCGGAGTCACCCCGCTGCGGGCCCTGTTCGAGACGCTGCCGGGTCGGGTGACCCTGCTGTACCGGGCGCGGACCGCCGAAGACCTCGCCCTGGGCGGAGAGTTGGAGGCCCTCGCCCGCTGGCGCGGGGCGCGGGTGCGCTACCTGCTCAACGGGCCGGACGGGCAACGCCCGCGGCTGACACCGGAGTTGCTGCGGGCCGCCGTAGAAGCGGATCTCGCCGGGCACGACGTCTACCTGTGCGGACCGCACGGCTTCGCGCGGGAGGCGTACGAGGCGCTGCGGGCCGCAGGGGTGCCGGACCGCCGTATCCACCACGAGTCGTTCGAGTTGTGAGGCCCTAGAAGTGCACGCGTTGAAGAAGAACCACCCGTTGCGCCGGATCGTGCTGGCGAGTGCTGCCACGGTCTCCGGGGTGGTGCTGCTGCTGTCGCTGAAGCCGCACAGCACCGCGGCCGTGGCGGTGTCCGCCCCTTCGTCCTCGACCACCGCGCCCGCCGCGACCGGTACCAAGACCGTCACCGGGGACACCGTCCAGACCCGCTGGGGTCCCGTCCAAGTGAGGATCACGCTCAAGGACGGCAAGCTCACCGAGGTGGAGGCGGTCACCTACCCGACGGAGAACCCGCGCGACCAGGAGATCAACAGCTACGCCATCCCCCGGCTGCGCAGCGAGGCGCTCACCGCGCAGAGCGCCGACATCGACACCGTCTCGGGTGCCACGTACACGAGTGACGGTTACCGCCAGTCACTCCAGTCCGCACTGGACTCGGCAGCGGGCTGAACACACGGGCGGCACGGCACGTATCTGAGGACCAAGGGACCCCACGCCACTCCCCTTGCCCCCGTCCCCGGAGGAATCGTGACCACCACGCTCGCAGGCGGCCGTGCCGCCCGCCGCCAGACGATGCGCCGCATCCGCCCGCGCCGTTCCCCGGCGACCGTCCTGCTGATCGCCGTCTGGGCCGGTGCGGTCGGTGTGCTGTGGCTGTGGTGGATGAACACGCCGTCGGTCGCGGACAACAACAGCAGGATCCTCAACGCGGGCCGGATCACCGGCCTGTTGGCCGGCTACCTGATGGCGCTCGTGGTGCTCCAGATGGCCCGGGTGCCCGCCCTGGAACGCCGGGTGGGCTCCGACCGGGTCGCCCGCTGGCACGCGATGACCGGCCGCTACACCCTCTGCCTGGTGCTCGCCCACGTCTTCCTGATCATGTGGGGGTACGCGCTCCAGGCGGGCAAGGGGCTCGGCGACATCGTCCAGCAGACCATCGACTCCATCAACCAGCTGCCGGACATGGGCAAGGCGGCCATCGGCACCGGCCTGCTGTTCCTCATCGGGCTGATCTCCATCGGCGGCGTGCGCAAGAGGATCCCGTACGACACCTGGTACCACGTGCACCTGATGACGTACGCGGCGGTCTTCCTGACGTTCTGGCACCAGCTGACCACCGGCAACGACTTCGCCGTCGAGCCGATCGCCAAGACCGTCTGGTACGCGCTGTACGGCACGGTCACCGGACTGGTGGTCTGGTACCGGATCCTCACCCCGATCCGGCTCAACCTGCGGCACCGGATGTACGTCGAGGCCGTGATCGAGGAGACGCCCGGTGTGGTGTCGGTGCTGATCGGGGGCCGGAAGCTGCACCGGATGGGCGCGGAGGCGGGCCAGTTCTTCCGCTGGCGGTTCCTGGCGCCCGGCATGCGGTTCTCCTCCCACCCGTACTCGCTGTCGGCGGCGCCCCGCCCCGGCATGCTGCGGATCACGGTGAAGGCGATCGGCGACCACAGCGAGCGGCTGCGCGAACTGGAGCCCGGCACGAAGGTGTGGGCCGAGGGGCCGTACGGCGCGATGACCGCGCAGCGCCGCAGCCGGGGCAAGGTGCTGCTGGTGGCCGGCGGTGTCGGCATCACGCCGATGCGGGCGCTGTTCGAGACGCTGCCCGGCGCGGCCGGTGACATCACGCTGCTCTACCGGGCCAACACCACCCAGGACCTGGCTCTCTGGGACGAGCTGGCCGCCATCGCGGACGACCGGGGCGCGCGGCTGATGTACGCCGTGAACAGCCCGGACGGGGAGCGCCCGGACATCTCCGCGGAGAGTCTGCAGCGCAAGCTCCCCGACATCGACAAGCACGACGTGTTCATGTGCGGACCCGCCGGTTTCGCGCAGTCCGTGTACGAGGCACTGCGCGGCGCGGGGGTTCCCGCCCGCCGTATCCATCACGAGTCGTTCGAGATGTGAGCGACGGGAATCAGGAGCTGTTGAAGCGATGAGGAAGTCTCACCCCGTCCGACGCGTCGTGCTCGCGACCGCCGCCACCGTCTCCGGTGTCGTGCTGATGCTGTCGCTGAAGCCGTCCACGGACCCGGCGTCCGCCCAGGCGGGCGGTACGATCCCGCAGCAGACGGCGGCGGGCCAGGAGGCGGCGCAGGGCGGTGCGGGGGCCACCGCCGGCGGCCAGGTCACCGGGGACGTGGTCCAGACGCAGTACGGGCCGGTCCAGGTCCGGATCACCGTCAGCGGCAACCAGATCACCAAGGCCGAGGCGGTCCAGGCGCCCAAGGGCGGCGAGAGCGACGCGAAGACCGCGCTGTCGATCCCGAAGCTCACGCAGGACACGGTCGCCAAGCAGAGTCCGGACGTCGACACGGTCTCCGGGGCGACGTACACGAGCGAGGGCTACAAGAAGTCGCTCCAGTCGGCGATCGACAAGGCGAACGCGGCGGCCGCGCAGCCGGCGCCTTCGCAGACGGCGGGCTCGGGATCGGGCTCCGGTTCTGGTTCTGGCAGCGCGGAGGCGGCCGCCAAGACGGTCACCGGTGCGGTCGCGCAGACGCAGTACGGCCCCGTCCAGGTCCGGATCACCGTCAGCGGCGGCAAGGTCACCAAGGCCGAGGCGGTGCAGGCGCCGAAGGGCGGGACGAGCGACCAGAAGACGGCGCTGTCGATCCCGAAGCTCAACCAGGAGGCCGTGGCGGCCGGCAGCGCGGACATCGACTCGGTCTCGGGGGCCACCTACACCAGCGAGGGCTACAAGAAGTCGCTCCAGTCGGCGCTGGACCAGGCCGGTGGCTGACACGGTGGCCGAGCCGGCACAAGCTCCCGCCGCGGTACGTCACGCGGAGGAGGTCATGGGGACGGTCTTCTCCTTCGACGTCCGCGGCGGGGAACTCATTGCCGTTCAGACGGCATTGCGGGAGGCGGTGGCCGAACTCCACCGCGTCAACGAGGTGTTCAGCACCTACCGCGAGGACAGCCAGGTCTCCCGCCTGGCACGCGGTGAGCTGACGGTCGCCGAGTGCGACCCGGAGGTCGCCGAGATCCTCGAACTCGGCGCCGAGGCCGAGCGGTTGAGCGACGGCTGGTTCAGCATGCGCTACGAGGGCCGCCTGGACCCCACGGGCATCGTCAAGGGCTGGGCGGCGGAACGCGCGGCCCGCCGGGTCGCTCGCGCGGGCGTGACGGGAGTCAGCGTCAACGGCGGCGGAGACGTACAGCTGTTGGGCGTACCGGGCCCCGAACGCCCTTGGCGGGTAGGGGTGTCGGACCCGTTGAGGCCGGGCGGCCTGGCGGCGGTGGTCTCGGCGGCGGGCGCGGCGGAACTGGCGGTGGCGACGTCGGGCACGGTGGAACGCGGCGCCCACATCGTCGACCCCCGCACGGGCCGCTCAGCGGTCACGGACCTCTTGGCGGTGACGGTGGTCGCCCCTTCGTTGACCTGGGCGGACTGCTGGGCGACGGCGGCGTTCGCGATGGGTTCGCGGGAGGGCTTGGCCTGGCTGGAGTCGTTGCCGGACGTGGAGGCGCTGCTGATCACGGCGGGCGACGAGGTGCGTTGTACCGGTGGCTTGGCAGCCAGGCTCGGCTGAGTCTTTTGTCTTTAGGGGCGCGGGGAACTGCGCGACCAGCCCCCACGCACCCGCACCCGAAACTCAATGCCCGTTCTGAGCCAACCGCAACAAATGCTCGGCCAGCGCCTGACCCCCCGTAGGGTTCCGGCTGATCAACAACAACGTGTCGTCACCGGCGATCGTCCCCAAGATATCATGCAGCTCAGCCTGATCAATCGCCGACGCCAAGAACTGCGCGGCCCCCGGAGGCGTGCGCAGAACCACCAGATTCGCCGAAGCCTCCGCGGAGATCAGCAGCTCCTGGGAGAGCCGCCGCATCCGCTCCTCCTTCGCCGACTCCCCCAACGGCGCCCGAGGGGTCCGGAAACCCCCCTCACTCGGCACCGCGTAGATCAGGTCGCCGTCGGTGTTGCGGATCTTCACCGCGTTCAGCTCGTCGAGGTCCCGGGAGAGCGTCGCCTGCGTGACACTCAGCCCGTCGTCCGCGAGCAGCTTCGCCAACTGGCTCTGCGACCGCACCGGTTGCCGGTTGAGGATGTCCACGATCCGGCGGTGCCGCGCGGTGCGCGTCTGCGGCACGGCAGGTCCGGCGACCCCGTTGTGCTCGTGATCCTGCGCATGGCTCATCGTCGTCTCATTCTCCGGGTCATCCGTCAGCCTGGGCCCTGTCGAGGATGCCGGGCAGCGCCTGGAGGAGTGCGTCCACCTCGTCGTCGCCGAGGTTCAGCGGCGGCATCAGCCGTACGACATCAGGGGCGGGCGCGTTCACCAGGAACCCGGCGTCCTGAGCCGCCTGCTGCACCTGGGGCGCGAGCGGCTCGGTGAGCACGATACCCAGGAGCAGGCCCGCGCCCCGGACATGGCCGACCAACGGGTGCCCGAGCGCCTCGACACCGTCCCGCAGCTTCTCGCTCTGCCGCTTGACGTTCTCCAGCAACCCGTCGTTCGCGATCGTGTCGAGCACGGCGAGCCCCGCGGCGCACGCGACCGGGTTGCCGCCGAAGGTCGTGCCGTGGTGGCCGGGCTGGAACAGCTCCGCGGCCCGCCCGAAGGCGACGGTCGCACCGAGTGGCAGCCCGCCGCCGAGCTGCTTGGCGAGGGTGACGACGTCCGGCAGGACGCCCTCGTGGGCCTGGTACTCGAACCAGTGCCCGGTCCGGCCGATGCCGGTCTGCACCTCGTCGAGGACCAGCAGCGCGCCCTTGGCGGCGGTGATCGCCCGGGCCGCCTTGAGATAGCCGGCGGGCGGCACGACGACGCCGTTCTCGCCCTGGATCGGCTCGATGAGGACGAGCGCGGTCTCCTCGGTGACCGCCGCGTCCAGCGCCTGCGCGTCGCCGTACGGCACATGCGTGACGTCGGCGGGCAGCGGCAGGAAGGGGGTCTGCTTGGCGGGCTGACCGGTGAGCGCGAGGGCGCCCATGGTCCGGCCGTGGAAGCCGCCCTGGGTCGCGACCATGTGGGTGCGCCCGGTCAGCCGGCCGATCTTGAAGGCGCCCTCGACGGCCTCGGCACCGGAGTTGCAGAAGAAGACCCTGCCGTCCCGGCCGAAGAGCTGGAGCAGCCGTTCGGCGAGGGTGACGGTCGGCTCGGCCATGAAGAAGTTGGAGATGTGGCCGAGGGACGCGATCTGCCGGCTCACGGCCTCGACGATCGCCGGGTGGGCGTGGCCGAGCGCGTTGGTGGCGATGCCGCCGACGAAGTCGTAGTACTGCTTGCCCTCGGAGTCCCAGACCTTGAGGCCCTCACCACGGACCAACGGCAGCCTGGGGGTGCCGTAGTTGTTCATGAGCGAGCCCTGCCACCGCTGGGTGAGCTCTTCGTTGGCGGTCATTCGGCATCCCCCTTGTCGGCGTCCGGCACGACCATCGTGCCGATGCCCTCGTCGGTGAAGATCTCCAGCAGGATCGAGTGCGGGACCCGCCCGTCGATGACCCGGGCGGTGGTCACGCCGCCGCGCACCGCGTGCAGGCAGCCCTCCATCTTCGGAACCATGCCGGAGCTCAACTCCGGCAGCAGCTTCTCCAGTTGGGAGGCGGTGAGGCGGCTGATCACCTCGTCGCTGTGCGGCCAGTCCTCGTAGAGACCCTCGACGTCCGTGAGGACCATGAGAGTTTCGGCGCCCAGAGCAGCAGCGAGTGCCGCAGCCGCCGTATCAGCATTGACGTTGTAGACATGTCCGTCATCCTGGGAACGGGCGATCGACGAGACGACCGGGATCCGGCCGTCGGCGAGCAGTGCCTCGATCGCTCCCGTGTCGATCGCGGTGATCTCGCCCACCCGCCCGATGTCGACCAACTCGCCGTCGATCTCGGGCTGGTGCTTGGTGGCGGTGATGGTGTGCGCGTCCTCGCCGGTCAGACCGACGGCCAACGGCCCGTGCTGGTTGAGCAGGTTGACCAGCTCGCGCTGCACCTGCCCGGCCAGCACCATCCGTACGACGTCCATCGCGTCCTCGGTGGTGACGCGCAGGCCGGCCTTGAACTCGCTGACGATGCCGTGCTTGTCGAGGGCGGCGCTGATCTGCGGACCGCCGCCGTGCACGACGACCGGCTTGAGCCCGGCGTGGTGCAGGAAGACGACGTCCTGGGCGAACGCGGCCTTGAGGTCCTCGTCGATCATGGCGTTGCCGCCGAACTTGATGACGACCGTCTTGCCGTTGTGCTTGACCAGCCAGGGCAGCGCTTCGATGAGGATCTGGGCCTTGGGGAGGGCGGTGTGCTTCCGCGTCGTGTTGCTCATGAGGAGTACGCGCTGTTCTCGTGGACGTAGTCGGCGGTGAGGTCGTTGGTCCAGATCGTGGCGGTCTCGGAACCGGCCGCGAGGTCGGCGACGATGTGCACCTCGCGGTAGCGCATGTCGACCTTGTCGCGGTCCTCGCCGACTCCGCCGTTCTTGCAGACCCAGACGCCGTTGATGGCGACGTTCAACCGGTCGGGCTCGAAGGCGGCCTTGGTCGTGCCGATCGCGGACAACACCCGCCCCCAGTTGGGGTCTTCACCGTGGATCGCGCACTTGAGGAGGTTGTTGCGGGCGATGGAGCGGCCCACCTCGACGGCGTCGTCCTCGGAGGCGGCGTTGACCACCTCGACCTTGATGTCCTTGCTGGCGCCCTCGGCGTCCCGGATGAGCTGCTGGCCGAGGTCGTCGCAGACCGTCCGTACGGCTTCGGCGAACTCCTCGTAGGCCGGGGTGACTTCGGAGGCTCCGGAGGCGAGCAGCAGGACCGTGTCGTTGGTGGACATGCAGCCGTCGGAGTCGACCCGGTCGAAGGTGGTGCGGGTCGCGTCGCGAAGTGCCTTGTCCAGCAGGTCACTCGGGAGATCCGCGTCGGTGGTGAGAACGACCAGCATGGTGGCGAGTCCGGGGGCGAGCATGCCCGCGCCCTTGGCCATGCCGCCGACCGTCCAGCCGTCCTGGGTGACGACCGACGTCTTGTGGACGGTGTCGGTGGTCTTGATGGCGATGGCGGCCTTCTCGCCGCCGTGCTCGTTCAAGGACGCGGCCGCTGCTTCAACCCCCGCCAGCAGCTTGTCCATCGGGAGCAGGAGACCGATGAGGCCGGTGGAGGCGACGGCGACCTCGCCCGCGCCGATCTCCAGCACCTCGGCGACCTTCTCGGCGGTGGCGTGCGCGTCCTGGAAGCCCTTGGGACCCGTACAGGCGTTGGCGCCACCGGAGTTGAGGATCACCGCGGACAACTGACCGGACTTGAGGACCTGTTCGGACCACAGGACCGGGGCGGCCTTGACGCGGTTGGAGGTGAAGACGCCGGCGGCGGCGCGGCGGGGCCCGGTGTTGACCACGAGGGCCAGGTCCGGGTTGCCGTTCTCCTTGATTCCGGCGGCGATGCCCGCCGCCTGGAATCCCTTTGCTGCCGTGACGCTCACGGTGCGACTCCGATCGTGGAAAGCCCGGTGGACTCGTCGAGCCCGAGGGCGATGTTCATGCTCTGGACGGCACCGCCCGCGGTGCCCTTGGCCAGGTTGTCGATGGCGCTGATCGCGATGATGCGGCCCACCGACTCGTCGAGGGCGACCTGCACCTGAACGGCGTTGGAACCGTAGACGGACGCGGTGGCCGGCCACTGGCCCTCGGGGAGCAGGTGCACGAAGGGCTCGTCGGCGAAGGCCTTCTCGTAGGCGGCGCGGACGGATTCCGCAGTGACACCGGGCTTCGCCTTGGCGCTGCACGTGGCGAGGATGCCGCGGGGCATCGGCGCGAGGGTGGGCGTGAAGGAGACGGAGACGCGCTCCCCCGCCACCCCGCTGAGGTTCTGGGTGATCTCGGGCGTGTGCCGGTGGCCGCCGCCGACGCCGTACGGCGACATGGAGCCCATGACCTCGCTGCCCAGCAGGTTCGGCTTGGGCGCCTTGCCCGCGCCGGAGGTGCCGGAGGCGGCGACGATCACGGCCTCGGGCTCGGCGATCCCCGCGGCGTAGGCCGGGAAGAGGGCGAGCGTGACGGACGTCGGGTAGCAGCCGGGCACCGCGATGCGCTGGGTACCGGCGAGCGCGGCGCGGGTGCCGGGCAGCTCGGGGAGGCCGTAGGGCCAGGTGCCGGCGTGCGGGGAGCCGTAGAACTTCTCCCAGTCGGCCGCGTCCTTCAGCCGGAAGTCGGCGCCCATGTCGACGACGAGGGTGTCCGGGCCGAGCTGCTCGGCGACGGCGGCGGACTGTCCGTGGGGCAGCGCGAGGAAGACGACGTCGTGTCCGGCGAGCACCTCGGGGGTGGTCTCCTGGAGGACGCGGTCGGCCAGCGGCAGCAGGTGCGGCTGGAGCGCGCCGAGCTTCTGTCCGGCGTTGGAGTTGCCGGTCAGGGCGCCGATCTCGATCTCGGGGTGCGCGAGCAGCAGCCGCAGGGCCTCACCCCCCGCATACCCACTCGCTCCGGCCACCGCCGCACGTACCGCCATGTCATCCTCCTCCTGGATGGCATGACTATACGTTTCGCTGCACTTTTATGCAATCACATACGTGTCGAGCTGATCACTCCACACGGCCCGGCGGAAGGGGTGGCCGTCGGGACCGTCGGTGAGCCAGGAACCGTCGCCCAGGGGCACCATGTCGTAGGGGTGGGCCGCCTCGACGGCCAGGTCGCCGCTGATCGTGCCCGTGCGCACGTCGACCAGATGGAAGCGGAACCACTCCTCCTCGTCCTCGGTCTCCCCGCCGAGGACGACCACCGCCGTGTCGGGGGTCAGATAGCCGCCGCTCCATTCCACGAAGGTCTCCTCCCCGTCGTAGCCGAATGCCTCGACGGAGAGGGCGAAGAGCACGTCGCCGCTGGGGTGACGGTGGAAAGCGACGTCCGCCTGCCCGTGGTCGACGGTCATGAACTGATGCCCGCCGGGCGCCAGGTCGATCAGGCAGCGGTCCGACCAGGGGTACGTCACGAACTCCACCTCGCCGTCGGCCCCGGCCGTAC
This sequence comes from Streptomyces sp. NPDC047072, assembly GCF_040643855.1. Taxonomy (NCBI): domain Bacteria; kingdom Bacillati; phylum Actinomycetota; class Actinomycetes; order Kitasatosporales; family Streptomycetaceae; genus Streptomyces; species Streptomyces sp. NPDC047072. The sequence goes on from NZ_JBEYVC010000165.1 coordinate 13,801, forward strand.
CCCGGAGAACGACAGCGCCGTCCTGGCCCTCGCCCACGTCGAGATAGACGCTGCCGTCCGTGGGGTGCACGTGGTGGCAGGCGGCGTGCCCGACCGTGTCCAGCTGTCGGCGGGCCAGCACCGCCCCGCTGTCGGCGTCGTGCACGACCCACTGGTCCGTGCCGCCTCGCCGCGCCATCCCGTCCGGCCGGTAGACCCACACGGTCCGGCCGTCCGGAGACAGCGCACAGCCGGGCCGATGGCCGTGGAGCACGTCGGAGTGCGGCTCGAAGTCCGAGGCCCAGACCAGGTCGCCGCCGCGCGTGAGGCAGACGACCCCGTTCAGGGTCGTGTACACGACCCGCTCCAGATCGGGCCGGACCACCGACTCCACGACCCCGTCGCCGTCGCGCGGCCGGAACACCGCGGCGGGTGCCAGCGTTCCGAGCGCACCCGGGCCCGTCAGGTAGGCATGGATCCGCCCGTCACGGTGGCGCGTGACGACCTTCGGCGAGGTGTCTGGAGTCATCCGGCGAGGCTAACGTCCCGGCCCGAACGGACGTGCGCGAGCCCGGATCGGCTGCTCGGTTCCGCCCCGGCCGTCACTCCGCGCCCGCGTCGTCCACCGGCGCGAGGACGCAGAACTCGTGGTCCTCCGGGTCGACCAGGCACATCCACGGAACCTCGCCCTGGCCGATGTCGAGGTCGGTGGCGCCGAGGGCGTGCAGGCGGGCCACCTCTGCCGCCTTGTCGTCGCCCGGATACGGCAGCAGGTCGAGGTGGAGGCGGTCCGGAACGGTCTTCGTGTCGGGCGTGCGGAGGAATTCGAGATACGGGCCTTTCGAGGAGCGCAGCGACGCGTGGTCGTCGGCCACCTCGCGGACGGTCCAGTCCGTCGCCTCGCCCCAGAACCGGGCCATGGCCCGCGGATCCGCGCAGTCGACCACCACCGCGGCGATCGGCCCGGTGTCTCGGTAGATCTCCCGGGGTTCCAGCACGCAGAACTCGTTGCCTTCAATGTCGGCGAGGACCACCCACGGCACCTCGCCCTGCCCCACGTCGACGGGGGTCGCGCCGAGGTCCTTCAACCGCGCGACCAGCTCCGCCTGGTGGGCCGCGGAGGTCGTGGCGAGGTCGAGGTGCAGACGATTCTTCGTCGCCGTCTTGGCTTCCGGGACGGGAACGACGTCCACGCCGAGGACCACGGGGTCCGGCCACACGAGGCCGCCGCCGGGCCCGACGTAGGTGGTCACCCCACCGCTGTACGCACTCCACCCGAGCGCCTCCGCCCAGAACCGGCCCACCCCCGCGGCATCGACGGCCTTGATGTTCACCATGACAGGTCGCAGCGCCATACCGACGATCTTATGATCCTACGTAACCTCGGGCAGCGGGCGGTCGTCGATGATGTTCTTCATGACCAGGGTGGAGGTCAGCCGCTGGATGCCCGGCAGCCGCGCCAACCGCTCGTCGTAGAGCCGCTGGTACGCGGCGAGGTCGGTGGTCGCGACGCGCAGCAGGTAGTCGGGGTCGCCGAAGAGGCGCTGGGCCTGGATGACGTGCGGGATACCGGTCACGGCCTCCTCGAAGGCGGCGACGGTGTCGCGGTCCTCCCAGCGCATGGTGACGAAGACGAGCGCCTCGAAGGCCAGCCCCACGGCGACCGGGTCGACGACGGCCCGGTAGCGGCGGATCGCCCCCTCACGCTCCAGATCGCGCAGTCGGCGATGACAGGGCGAGACACTCAGCTGCACGCGCGCGGCCAGCTCGGTGACGGTCAGACGGCCGTCCAGCTGGAGCTCGGTCAGAATCTTCCGGTCGAGGGCATCCATGGAGAAGATTCTCCCCCATAGAGGCTGTCAGTGGAGAAAGAAGAGGAACACCTTCCGGCGAATCATCCCTAATCTTCCCTCACGGGGCCCTTTCCGGGCTCGGAGTGCACAAAGAAGAGGGATCGACCATGGATACGACGACGCTGGCGGCCTTCCTCGCGGTGGATCTGCTGCTGGTGTTCACGCCCGGCGCGGACTGGGCCTTCGCGATCTCGGCGGGGCTGCGGGAGCGGTCGGTGGTGCCGGCGGTCGCGGGGCTGATAGCCGGGTACGCGGGATACACCCTGCTCGCCGTCGCCGGTCTGGTGGTGCTGGTGGCGAGTTCGGGGACCGTCCTCACCGCGCTCACCGTCGCCGGGGCCGCGTATCTGATGTGGCTCGGCTGGGGCGTCCTGCGCAGGCCGGCGGAGCTGGGCGCGTCCATGGAGACCATGGCCTCGTCCCGGGCGCGGGTGATGCTCAAGGGCGCCGGGATCAGCGGTCTGAACCCCAAGGCGCTGCTCCTGTACTTCTCCCTGTTCCCGCAGTTCATCGACCCCGCGCGGGGCTGGCCCGTCGCCGCGCAGACAGGCCTGCTGGGCGTCCTCCACATGACCGCGTGCGCCGCCGTCTACCTCACCGTCGGCGTGCTCGCCCGGACCGTGCTGCGGACGCGGCCGTCGGCGGCCCGGGCGGTCACCCGGGTCTCCGGTGCCATGATGATCGGCATCGGAGCGGTCCTGCTGGCGGAACGTCTGGCCGGCTGACCGGTCGACCGTCGAGAGGAGCGGACGTGCGGGACGAGCAGGCGAGCCCCGAGGTACGGAAACGGGTCCGGGACAGCTTCGACCGGCAGGGCCTGATGGGCCACCTCGGCGCACGGCTCACCCACATCGGCCCGGGCCGGGTGCACATCGAGCTTCCCGCCCGCCCCGAAGCCACCCAGCAGCACGGCTACTTCCACGCCGGGGCCACCAGCGCGATCGCCGACAGCGCCGGCGGCTACGCGGGCTACACGCTCTTCCCGGACGACGCCGAGGTCCTCACCGTCGAGTACAAGATCAACCTCCTCTCCCCCGCCGTCGGCGACCAACTGGAGGCGATCGGAACCGTCCTCAGATCCGGACGCACCCTGACCGTCTGCCCAGTTGGAGGTGTACGGCGTCCAGGGCGACGGCGGCCGGAAACTGGTCGCGGAACGGGCAGCAGACCCTGATCCGCGTCAACAGGACTGTGCCGTAAGCCGGTTCTCCCTGCCTTTCTGGTCCCCCTGATGCGAGACGCGCGCGCCGGACTCGCCACGACCGTGCTCCGCGTGCAGTTTCCCTGCTCCGGGGCGGCCGTGACGCAGTAGGGTCCCCGGCATGTGGGAGGGACTGGACGCGGTCGAGTGGGCGGGGCTGGAGCACAACTACGGCGCGGGGGAGGACGTACCCGGGCTGTTGCGCCGGTGCGCCGGGCCTGATCCGGGGGACGCGGAGGAGGCCGCGGACGATCTACTCAACCTCCTCTTCCACCAGGGCGGTTGGATCTGCCCGGCCGCCGTGGCCGCACTGCCCTTTCTGCTACGGCTGGCAGCGCGCCCGGAAGTACCCTGCCGGCGCCCGGTGTTGGACCTCGTGGCGATGCTGGCGGCGGAGGCCGGGCGGGTACGGAAGCGGCACGTGGCACCGGGCTGGGCGGCGGCCTGGGAACACGCGCTGCCCGAGGTGCTCACGCTGCTGGGCGACCCGGCGGCGGAGGTCCGACGGGCGGCGGCGAACATCGTCAGCGACTGCACGAGCCCCGGGGCGGACCTCCTGCCCGCGCTCCTGGACGCCTGGCACACGGAGACGGACCCGGCTGCACGCCTCGACCTGGTCCTCGCGCTCGGCGCGGCGGCGACGCGGGCGCCGGTCGGCCCGCGCGACCCCGAGCCCCTCCCCCGCTCGCTGCTCGATGCCCCGGACCCGCAACTGCGCCTCGCCGCGGTGCACGCCCTCGCGCCCCGCGACCCCGGACTCCCGGAGCGCCGCCTCGACCTCGTGCTGGACGCCGTCCGCGCGCCCGGTGTCGAGCTCTGGCAGGACACCGCCGCGGTGGAGGGCGGGGCGCAGGCGGTCCAGTACTTCACCGGCGAGCTGTTCGCCGACTCCCCCGCCGCGTACACGTCGTACGTCCGGGGGCTGTTGGCCGACCACCCCGACGAGGTGCAGCGGATCGGCGCCCTGGCGCAGGCCGCCCGGGTGCTGAGCGGATGGCACTCGCCGGTCCCCGCCCTGCTGCCGGCCCTCGTGGCGCGCCTGGACGACCCGAGTCCCACGGTTCGCTTCCAGGCCGTGGAACTGCTCGCCTGTCTCGGTCCGGCGGCCACCGCGCACGCCGACAGGATCGTCCCGCTGGTCGACGACACGGGCGTCAGCTCCGGCCGGAGCGTCGGTGACGTGGCGCTGTGGGCACTGGCCCGCATGAACGACCCGCGATGCGTGCCGGGACTGGCCGAGCGGCTGGCCGGGGCCGTGCCGTCGACCTTCCCGCCGTACGGCGTGCACACCTCCGGGCAGCACCACTTCGCCACCCTGCCCGCCTTGTACGAGGTGCTCGTCCTCCTCCCGGACCACGCCGACCGCCTGCTCCCGGCAGTCCTCGCGCGGCTCGCCGCCACCGGGGACGCACGGGAGCGTGCCCGGTGGTGCGAGGTGCTCGCCGCGTGGGGTGACGGCGCACGGACGGCCGTACCGCAGCTGGTGGAACTGCTGACGGACGAGGAGTGCTGGACGGGGGCGGCGACGGCACTGGGGGCGATCGGGGGCGCGGACGGTCGGGGGCGGGAGCGGTTGCTGGAGCGGGCGGAGGGGAGCGGGGCGGGGGCGGGATCGGCCGGATCCCGGAGTGGCGGTTCACGCAACGCGGCCGAGTCCCAAAGTGCAGGTTCGCTCGGCGCGGCCGGGCCTCGGAGTGTCGATCCACTCGGTGCGGCCGAGACTCAGAGTGCCGGTTCACCGAGCGCGGCCGAGACTCAAAGCGTCGGTTCCGTCGAAACAACGGCCGCGCCCCCTCGACGCCGTCCCGACACGCGCACCGCAGACTCCGCCCTCGCCGCCTGGGCCCAGTGGCGGACCGGAGGGGCGCCGGAGCCCGCCCTTACGGCGCTCGCCCGGGCCGTCGAGGGGGACTTTCCGCATCCCCAGCTGGCCCGGCTGGCCGACCTCGGTTCCCTCGCCGCCCCGCTCGCGGACCGGCTGCGCGCGCTGACCGGGGCCGAGTACGACTGGACGCGGGTCGAGGCGGCGTACGCCCTGTGGTCGGCAACCGGGGAGACCGAGGTCGCCGTGCCCGTTCTGCTCGCCGAGGTGCGGGGCCTGGCCGAGGGCCAATTCCTGCCCGTCGCACACCGCGCGGTCCGGCACCTCACCCGGATCGGGCCGCCCGCCGCCCGTCCGGCCGCCGACCTGCTGCGCCGTGTCCCGGACCGGGACGCGCGGCTGTCCCGCGGCGGCGGCTGGCGCGGTTTCGAGGCGGACGAGAGGATCCGCGCCGCGATCGCCCAACTGCTCGCCCACACCGGATGATCGCCCCGAGGTCTCCGGTGATCATCCGCGGGGCACACTGTCCGTCATGAACGACACGGAAGGGACCGTCCGGGACTCCTGGGGCCGTATCGCGGCATGGCTGCGGGAACACGGACAGACGGGACCGGTCCGCACGGCGGCGCGCGAGGAGCAACTCGTCGCACTGGAGGCCGAGTTGGGGGTGGCCCTGCCCGCGGATCTGCGGGTGTGGTGGCTGCTCGACGACATGCTTCGCACCCCGTGGATCCCGTGGGGCTTCGTTCCGGTCGGTCTGGGCGCCGCGATGATGGAGCATCTGCCGGGATTCCTGCCGGTCGCCCGCAGCGCGGACGGCGACCTGCTCCTCGTGGATCTGCGGCCGGGCCCGGCGCATGGCGCCGTCGTCGCGGGGAGCCCGGACAGCGCGCCCCTGTGGGGGTCGGTGACGGCCCTGCTCGCCGACGCGGCCGACTCGCTCACCGAAGCGGGCCCCCTTCCGGTCCGGGACGCCGTGGACCCCGGTGTCCAGGCCTTCACCACCCCTTCCGCGGAACGCCCGCCGACCCCGGTCGCCGTGGACTGGGAGGCCGTCGAGCAGTGGCTCGGGCTCCGACTCCCCGGTGATTACCGGCGGTTGGCCGACGCGCACGGGCCGGTGGACGTCGGGGAGTTCCTCTGGGTCCATGTCCCGTGCGCGGACGCGGAGTTCGACTACGGCGAGTGGCTGCGCGGGGTCCACCGCCAAGCGCGCCGGCATCTCGAAGCGCTGCCGGACGAGGAACGACCGGCCGTGCATCCCGAGCCCGGCGGCCTGCTGGCCTGGGGCGCGACCCGCGGCGGCGACACGCTCTTCTGGGACACCTCGGTCTCGCCCGACCCCGACGCATGGACGGTCGTCGTCCACCACGCCGACTCGCTGCCCGGCAGCGGCCTGCGCCCGTGGCAGCACTACGACCTCACGCTCACCGGATACCTGCGCCACGCGGTCCGCGACAGCTGGCAACTCCCGGACCCGCCCGGCCAGTTGCTGCACCTGCCCGGCACCCTCGCCCGCACCGCCTTCCTCTCCACGGCCACCCCCTGGACACCACCGCCCCCGGTCGAGCCCCGCCTCACCGCGGACGAGCGCCGCATCGCCCTGGAGACCGGCACCGGCCTCGACGCCCTGCGTCTGCTGACCCCGCCGCCCGAGCAGCCGTATCTCGGCGACGGCACCTGGCAGGGCCTGTTCCGCACCCTCGGCTCACGGCTGCCGCGGGAGTATGTGCGGCTCATGACGGCGTACGGCTCCGGCACCTGGAGCGGCTGGCTCCGTTTCCCGGCACCGCTGCGGCGGACCGCCCCACGGCTCCTGACCTACGTCGAGGAGACCCTGGAGGCGTACGAGCAGCTGAAGGAGGGCGCACCGGAGTGGTACCCGCTGGACCCCTGGCCCGCGCCCGACGGTTTCCTCCCCTTCGCCGACTCGATCGACGGCGACCACCTGGGCTGGCTGGCCCGCGGCGAGAACCCCGACACCTGGCCGCTGCTGTTCTGGCCCCGCCACGCGGACCAGGGCCCACCACTGAGGACCGGCCTGATCGACACCCTCCTCGCCTGGCAGCGCGGCACCTTCACCACGACCGGCCTGTGCCGGATGAACGAGGACGCCGACCCACTGGACTTCGCCCGCTTCACACCGTGGAACGGCCACTAGCACCCGTCCGGTGGGGCACGCCGGCGCCGCAGGATGCAGCCCGAACGTCCGGCCCCAGGCCGTGCCAGGCGTCGCCGGGCAGGCGGGACTTCGCGGACATGGCCTAGCCCCGAGAGCCCCGCTTCGCCGCATACGCCCGCGCAGCCCGCACCCGGTTCCCGCACTTCGTCGTGCACCAGCGGCGCGCCCCGTGCGAGCGGAGGAACCAGCGGGCGCAGCCCTGGGCCGCGCACTCGGTGAGCTGTGCCGCCTCGGGACCCGTGAGCAGGTCGGTGGCGTCCTCGGCGAGCAGGGAGAGGGCCGCGGCGGCCGGGTTGGCGCCGTCCGGCTCGTCGGCGCGGTGCGGGCCCTCCGCCGTCCAGGCCAGCCGCGGGGTCGAAGGGGCCGCCGCGAGCGCGGAGTTGAGGATCGCGAGGTCGTCGGCCGACGGCGCGCCGCCGCGGTCGTACGCCGTGAAGAGCGCCCGCGCCGCCTCCCGCAGCCCGAGGAGCCTGCCGAACTGCCGGCCGTTCAACGGCACCCGGTCCGGGAGCAGTTCATGCCGTACGAGCCACAGGTGCGCGGACTCCGTGTCGTCGAGCAGGTCGACGGCGCCGTGGCTGAGCGTGTAGCGGGTGTTGACCAGGGCCAGCGAGACGTACTGGTCCTCGCCGGGCACCGGTGTCTGGCGCAGATGAACGGGGGTTTCCTGATCCACGGCTCTCATGCTAACGCTTGCGATTCTCCGTGAGGAGTCCTAGCGTGCCTCACGGAGAAACGGCCAGCAAAACGTGAGAGGTGGGGCACCGTGGGCTTCGACGTGGACGCGCTGCGCGAGGACTTCCCGATCCTGGGACGGACGATGGACAGCGGCGCCCGTCTCGTCTATCTGGACTCCGGCGCCACCACCCAGAAACCGCTCCAAGTCCTGGATGCCGAGCGGGACTTCTACCTCACCCGCAACGCGGCCGTGCACCGGGGCGCGCACCAGCTCGCCGGCGAGGCGACGGAGGCGTACGAGAACGCGCGGCGCACGATCGCCCGGTTCGTCGGGGCCGCCGAGGACGAGATCGTGTTCGTCAAGAACACCACCGAGGGCATCAACCTGGTCGCCTACGCGCTGGGCAACGCCCGCAAGATCGGCCCCGGCGACCGGATCGTCGTCACGGAGATGGAGCACCACGCCAACCTGGTGCCCTGGCAGCAGCTCGCCGAGCGCACGGGCGCCACGCTGGACTGGTTCGGCCTGACCGACGAGGGCCGGCTCGACCTGTCTCGCACAGACGAACTCCTCGACGAGCGCACCAAAGTGCTCGCCGTCACCCACCAGTCCAATGTCCTCGGGACCCAGAACCCCGTACGCGAACTCGCCGACCGGGCGCACGAGTTCGGGACCCTCGTGGTAGTCGACGGCGCCCAGTCGGTCCCGCACTGGCCGGTCGACGTCCATGAGCTGGGCGCGGACTTCCTCGCCTTCTCCGGGCACAAGATGCTCGGCCCGAACGGCATCGGCGTGCTGTGGGGCAGGCGTGAACTCCTCGCGGATCTCCCGCCGTTCCTCACCGGCGGCTCGATGGTGGAGATCGTCGAGATGGACCGCACGACCTTCCTGCCGCCCCCGCAGCGCTTCGAGGCAGGCGTGCCGATGACCTCCCAGGCGGTGGGGCTGGCGGCGGCCGTCGCGTACCTGGAGGCGCTCGGCATGGCGGAGGTGGCCGCGCACGAGGACCGGCTCACGGCCCGTGCCCTGCGCGCCCTCGGCGAGATCCCGGGCGTGCGGATCGTCGGCCCGTCCGACCTCGCCGACCGCGGCTCGGCCGTCTCCTTCACGGTCGACGGCATCCACCCGCACGACGTCGGGCAGGTCCTGGACGAGCGGGGCGTCGCCGTCCGGGTCGGCCACCACTGCGCCCGCCCGATCGTGCGGCGCTACGGCCTGCCGGCGACGACCCGGGCGACCTTCTACGTCTACAACACGGAGGCCGAAGTGGACGCGCTGGCCGAGGGGGTGCGGGCCGCTCAGGAATACTTCGGACGGTGATTCCGAGGAAGCGCGGCCGATGACGGAGGAGCGGACATGACCGAGAGCACCACCCGCGAGGAGCGTTTCGAGCGGGGCCTGCGGATGCTGGGCAGCGTCAACCCCGAGATCGGACAGCGGGTCCTGGACGCGCTCGCCGACATCAGCCCGGAGATGGGCCACCAGCTCGTCGCCTGGGGCTTCGGCGAGATCTACTCCCGGCCGCAACTCGAGCCCCGCGACCGCCAGTTGGTCACCCTGGGCATGCTCACCGCGCTCGGCGGCTGCGAGACCCAGCTGGAGGTGCACGTCCATACGGCGCTGAACGTGGGCCTGAGTCCCGAGCAGATCGCCGAGGCGTTGCTGCAGTCCGCCGGTTACTGCGGCTTCCCCCGGGCCCTGAACGCCATGGCCGTGGCGAAGAAGGGCTCGCCGTACAGGTACGGCGCCGTGGGGCCGAAGCGTTTCGACTGCTCAGGGCTTACGCAGTACTCGTTCAAG
>NZ_JBEYVC010000166.1:0-23089 GCF_040643855.1 Streptomyces sp. NPDC047072
CGGCCGTCGAAGACCCGCGCGATCAGGTCGGGCAGATAGCCGCGCACCGGGGCCGGGCCGCCGCGCAGGCCGACGTGGGAGAAGAACAGCTCCTGGCCGTGGATGACAGCTCCGCGCATGAGGATGCTTCTTTCGGTGGGAGAGGTCGGTCAGCAGCCCCGTGGGAAACAAGCCGGGCTGCTCGTCGTCGAGCCTCGCACGCGAAAGCAGTCACGAAAAGCGGAGAAAACCATCCGAGGACAAACACACCCCGGGAGAAAACCCCTGCCATTTCCTCTGCATTGCCACGCCATTACCATCAAGTCGGCAGATTTCCCCGCTGTACGACAAGGCTCGGCGAACGGGAGCCGGTTCTTGCTCAGCTGGCCGCCAGGGCATTGTCAGTGGCGTGTGCGACGCTCTGCGCATGGGGTTCTTCGATGATCTCGTGCTCGCTGAGGGGCCGGCGGACGACCGGCCCGTGTTGGCGCGGTTAGGGCCGCCCACGGAGGACGACGGACGGTACGCACCACCCGTCGACCGGTTCGCGCCCGCGCTGTGCCCGCAGTTGGACGTCGTCGGCGTGGGGGCGGAGACCAGGGTCCTGGTGACGGGCTGGTCCGTGTGGCCGCGATCCGCCACCCTCCATCTGTCGGTGTTCCGCAGGACCCGCCGCCAGAGCGGGGACGCCAGAAGGCAGTCCGGGCTGCGGGTGGGGCTGCTGTTCTCCGACGGCCGCCGGGTGACCTCACTGGACGGCACCGTGATGCGGGGCATCCCGTTCACCGGGCCCGGCGGACGGGTCCAGGAGGCCGCGACCGAGCAGGCCGTGGGACTGATTCCGCTGGATCCGGGCCTGCACCACTCCCGCAGGTCGCTCTTCAAGACCGACGTCGATCTGTATCTGCCGGAGCTCCCGCCGCCCGGCGACACGCAGTTTGTGGTCGAGTGGCCGGACGAGGGTGTTCCGGAGACCCGTACGCCCGTCGATGTGGCGGCACTTCTCGCCGCGTCCCGTCAGACCCACGAGGTCTGGCCCGGACTCGAACCGCCGGCGCAGGAAGAACTCCCCAGCAGCTTCGCGACCTTGGAGGTGAGCGGCCCGCCCGCGCTCCTGGCGCCACCCCTGAACCGACGCCAGCGGGAGGAGCTGCGGCGTGCGGAGGAGGCCCGCCGGCGCTATGTGCCCCGGGCCGACTGGCAGGGCATGGGATACCGGGACTGGGGGGACACCGCGCTGGTCCGGGCCCGTTTGGAGGGCGGCGCGCCGCCCGACTCCCCCGTCGGATGGCAGGGCACCACTCCGCTGCACCTCACGGCGGAACAGGGCTCCGCGGAAGCGGTGTCCGCGCTCCTGCCCCACGTCGCGGACGTCGACGTACGCGACGAGCAGGGCCACACCCCGCTCTGGTACGCCATCCACAGCATGGACGAGACCACAGTGCGCGCGCTGGTCGACGCCGGCGCGGACGTATGGACTCCGCAGGCGCCGCCCTGGTCACCGGGCCGGCTGCTGCTGACCACCCCGCTCGCGCCGCTCGTCCAGAACCTGCCGGGAGCGGTGGAGCTGCCGGCGGAGGAGATCGCCGCCCAGCGGACCGCGGACACCCTCATCGCCGCCTTCGGCACGCAACAGCTGTGGACCGAAGGGCTCGGCGTCTGCTTCGTACGGGGCCTGGACGAGGACGAGGTGATACGACGGCTCGGCGCCGACCCCGCCCAGTGTCCCGGCGCCGATCTCGACCACGCGCCCTTCGACCCCGCCGATTACGACGAGTCCCTGCGCCATGTGGGCGTCAGGAGTGTGGACGGCGCCCCGGGCGGCTGCGTGATCGTCCAGGACGGGTACATGCCCAGCGACGGCGCCGTGCTGCGGGCGATATCGACGGGCACCGCGGCCTACGGGGTGTACTTCAACCCCAAGGGCGGTACGTTCGGTGCCCTGGCGCGCGACGGCGAGGTCGTCGCGGGCGACGAGATCCACATCGGACCGCACGACTCCGACCCGGACGCCTACTGGACGTTCCGATTCTGGCAGCGTGAACACGCGTTCCCCTACGGCGCCGACGTCCTCGCCTACTGCTGCGCCGCCGCCGGCCTGAGCATCGACGACGGCCGCGACGCGGTCGACCGTCACACCGAGCACCGCTGGGTGCCACTGCCGCCGCGACTCCAGCGCTGAACGTCTCGTAGGCGCAGACGAAGGCAGGTCAGCGCACCCTCCCCCGCGGCTTCAACGGCACGGGCGGCAGTTCCGGAGCCGGCAGCGGATCGCCGTCGTACCCCTTCACCTCGCCGAACCGCGAACCCTCCGTCCAGTCCCGGCGGGCCTGTTCGATCTCCGCCTGGGACCGCCCGATCCAGTTCCAGAACATGACGAGCTCCTCCTCGAACGGCTCGCCGCCCAGGAGCATCAGGCCCGCGTCCGACGCGGCGCGGAGCGGGAGTTCGGTGCGGCCGCAGCCGAGGTAGAGCATGGAGCCGGGGAGGACGGGGACGCCGTCCACGTGGGCCTCGCCGGACATGGACAGCACGGCGTACTCGAAGTCCGGTTCCAGCGGAAGGCGTACGTCCGTGCCCCGGGTGAGCGTCAGGTCGGCGCCGACGATGGGGGTGTACGCCGTTCCGGGTGACCGCGCGCCGTCGAGGTCGCCGAGGATGACCGTGGCCGTCAGGCCCGGCGCCGTGACCTGGGGCAGTTCCGCGTGGTGCTCGAAGCGCGGGGCCGTGTGGCGGTCGCTGTCCGGGAGGGCGACCCAGAGCTGGGCGCCGTGCAGGAAGCGGGCGTGGGAGCGGGGGCTCTCCTCGGAGTGGCTGATCGCGTGCCCGGAGGTCATCAGGCCCAGCTCACGGGGGCGGATCGTCTGGAGGCTGCCGGTGGAGTCGCGGTGCAGCACCTCCCCCTGGTGCAGCCAGCTCACGGTCTGCAGACCCATGTGCGGGTGCGGCGGCACCTGCATGCCGGGCTCGTCGGCGATGTCGTCGGGGCCGTAGTGGTCGACGAAACACCAGGCACCGACCATGCGCCGGCCCAGGTTGGGCAGCAGTCGGCGCACCTCGGAGGACTCGCCGAGCTTGACGCGACGAGGGCTGAGGAGTTCACGCACGGGCTCCGCCACGACGAAGCCGCGGCCGCCGCACACGGCGGGAACCGCCTCGCGATCAAGATTGCTCATGGCGCCCAACCTAGACCCGTGGCGGGGCTCCCGTCAGGCCGTCGAAAATGGTAGCCATGGATATAGTAGCCATGTACAGTATCGGCCATGAGCACGGTATCCGAGGGCGCGACGCCCGGCTTCCTGGTCTGGCGCCTGTCGATGAAGTGGCGGGTGGCGGTCGACCGCGCGGTGGCCCCGCTCGGCCTCACCCACGCGCAGTACTCCCTGGTCGCGTCGCTGTACGGCATGCAGCGCACCGGCGAGCGCCCCAGCCAGCGACGCCTGGCCGACCACACCGGGCTCGAACCGCTCTACGTCTCCAAGCTGGCGCGCGCCCTGGAGAGCGCCGGCCTTCTCGAACGCACCCGCGACCCGCGCGACCCGCGCGCGGTGCAGCTCGCCCTCACGGACCAGGGCCGCGACACCACCCGCCAGGCGATCAAGGTCGTCCAGGCGCTTCTCCAGCAGTTGACGGCGCCCCTGGGCGGACTCGACGGCGAGCGCACCCGGGCGTTCATGGGCGACCTGACGACCCTGCTCGACACACCTCTCGACCCGGCACACGAGCCCCTTGAGGAGCAGCCATGACCACCACCACTCCCCCGGTCAACCCCCGTTCGATAGCCCTGGCCCATTACGCCGGCCGCGCCCTCCTGGAGCACGTCCTGGCCCGCCACGGAGTCACCTTCCAGCAGTCCGTCACCCTGCGGCTCGCCGCCGTGGCCGACGGACCGGCCGAGTGGGACGACATCGCCCACGGCGTCGTGGACTCGCTGAAGTGCGACCCCGCGGAGGCCCACGCCGTCGTCGACGAACTCGTCAAGGCGGGGCTGCTGGCTCCCGAAGGGTCCTCCCGGGTACGGATCACGGACGCCGGGAGGGAGCTGTACGACACGACCTCCGCAGAGACCGCCCCCATCTCCGCCCGGATCTACGTCGGCATCCCGCAGGAGGACCTGGCCGTCACCGGACGGGTGCTGACCCTCATCAAGGAGCGCGCCGACGCCGAGTTCGCCGCCCTCATCGCTCCAGCCGTCAAGTAGTGGAATATTGAACTACCCCCCCTCCGTTGACGGCGACGAGAGCGAAGGAGGGTAGGCGTGGACACGACGTACTACGACCACGGAACACCGGCGGAGCGCTGGGAGCGGGCGCGGATGTTCTTCGACGCCAAGGACTACGCGGCCGCCGCGCGCGTCCTGGACGGGCTGGTCGAGGAGGTGCCGGAGCAGACCGGACCCCGGCTGCTGCTGGCGCGCGCCTACTACCACTCGGCCCAACTGCGGCGCGCGGAGACGGAGTTGCGGGTGATCGTGGAGCGCGACCCGGTCGAGCAGTACGCCCGGCTGATGCTGGGCCGCACGCTCCAGCGGCAGGGCCGGCACGAGGAGGCGGAGCCGCACATGCGCCTCGCGTCCGCGCTCTCCGGTGACTTCGCGGAACTCTGAGACAGGGTCCGGTTCCCCGTGGGGAACCGGACCCGCGCTTGCCTCAGGCCGTCTTCTTCCCCCGCCGGTGCGCGACCTCCCCCAGGAGCACGTCGGCCACGATGAACCCGGCGAGCGGGATCCCGAACAGCGGCACGAAGTACCCGAGGACGGCGACCAGCACCACCCCCGGCACCAGGATCGCCGGCGGCACCTGCTGCCAGGCACCCCGCGGAATCGGCCGCCCGAAGGAGGAGCCCTTCCCGCGCTGCCACCACATGCGGTACCCCCACACGATCAACAGCACCAGCGACAGCGCGAGCAGCATCAGGGCGATCTGGTTGACCAGCCCGAACAGCACACCGGTGTGCAGGTCGATGCCCCAGCGGGTCAGCTTGGCGAGCACCGGGTAGTCGGCGAACCGCACGGTGTCGGTGACCTCGCCGGTGGTCGGGTCGACGGCGACCGAGTCCTGCTTCTCGGGCCAGCTGCGCTGCACCTGTCGTACGACATAGGCGGACGACTCGTCGGCGGGCGGCACGATCTCGACCGGGTTGCCGAGGCCCTTCGCGCGGGCGGCGGCGAGGATCTTGTCGAGGCCGACGCCGTGCTCGGCGTCCCCGGCCGAGGCGGAGGCGCCGTGGCCCGCGTGGTCGCCGCCCGCCGCCGAGGAGACGGACGGGGTGGACTGGCCGAGCGAGGTGCGCAGTTCGTCGATGTTGGCACCGGCGTATGTGGACCAGGTCAGGCCGGTCGCCGACAGGAAGAAGAACCCGCCCGCCGCCCACACGCCGACGGTGCCGTGCAGCCCGAGGGTGCGGCGCCGCCCGCTGGTTCCGCGCAGCTTGCGCAGGGCGCGGCGGCGGGAGAACCACAGCACCAGGCCGCCGCCGGCTATGACCCACAGCCAGCTGGCGGCGAACTCGCTGTAGAGACGGCCGTTCTCACCGAGGTGGAGGTCCCGGTGGAACTCGTCGATCCAGGTGCGCAGCGGGAGCGCGCCGGTGGAGCCGTACTGCTCCAGCGCGCCGCGCACCTTGCCGGTGTACGGGTCGACGAAGACCGCGAGGGTGTGGTCCGGATCGACGCCCTCGACCCCGGACAGCATCACCCGGGTCGTCGCGTCGGCCGCGGGCGCGGGACGTACGGCCGCGACCGTGCCCTCGGGGTGGGCCTTCCGCGCGGCGGCGACCTGCTCGGAGATGGGCAGCTCGCTGGAGCCGACCTCGGCGACGGTCATCTCGTGCCGGTAGACGATCTTCTCGGCCTGGAAGGCACCGGCGTACAGGAACCCGGTGACGGCGGCGACGAGCAGGAACGGCGCCACGAACACCCCGGCGTAGAAGTGCAGACGCAGGACCAGCGGGCGCAGCGGCGCCCATCTGCCGGGGGCGGGCGCCACGGGCGCCGGCCCTGGGGCCTCGTCCGTGGTCGTCGTGGGAGCGGTGGACATCGGCGGCTTCTCCGAGGGCTGGGGACGGTGGCGGTCCAGTAGTCGGAGGAGAAGGCCACCGAGTTCCCGGCCACATAAGTGACCTGCATCACACACATGGACGCCATGACATCCTGGCGCGATGGCAACTCCGAGTCACCGCAAGCCCCTTGCCGAACTGGTCGCCGAACTCCTCGCCACCGACGGCCCCCTGCCGATCGTCGCGGCCGGCGATCCGGTCCTGCGACAAGGCATCCAGATGTACGACGGTCAGCTCGACGCAGTCCTCCTGTCCCGTTTCGTCAGTGCCCTGCGCCTCACGATGCACGCGGCGCCCGGGGTCGGTCTCGCCGCCCCTCAGGTCGGGGTCCCGCTGCGGATCGCGGTGATCGAGGACCCCGCGCCGGTGCCGGAGGAGGTCCGGGTGGCGCGCGGACGCGTCCCGCAGCCCTTCCGGGTCCTGGTCAACCCGTCGTACGAGCCGGTCGGCACGGCCCGCGCCGCGTTCTTCGAGGGCTGTCTGAGCGTGCCGGGCTGGCAGGCGGTGGTGGCCCGCCCCGCCGAGGTCCGGGTGCGCGGCGAGGACGAGCACGGCCACCCGTTCGACGACCTGTTCACCGGCTGGCCCGCCCGCATCGTCCAACACGAGACGGACCACCTCGACGGCACCCTCTACCTCGACCGCGCGGACCCGCGCTCCCTGTCCTCGAACCAGGCAATGACAGAACGCTGGACCCAGCCGACCCCGGAGACGGCGGCGAGGGAACTGGGCTTCGAGCTCCCGGGCTGAGCCGGAATCACGGCTGCGCCGCAAGCACGATGCTGCTCACCTGACGTACCCGTCCGGGGTTGGCGGGGTCCCCCACAGTCACTCGCCAGGTTCCCGGGCCCGGCAGGGTGAGACGGGTCCGGTAGCTGCCGTGCCCGAGGTTGCGCACCGTCTTGTGGGCACCGGTCCGGCCCGTCTCGACGTCCTCGGCGCTGACGGACAGCATCAGTCGGTCGTCGTCGGCGGTCACCTCCACCGGGCACTCCAGACCGTTCGCGACCTCGGGCACATCGACCGTCAGCTCCCGCCCGCCGTCGAGGAACTGGCGTGGGTCCCGCGCGGTCAGCAAGGCCTCCAGTTGGGTGAGCAGGGCCCGCTCGTTCTGCAGTGCCCCGTGTTTCTGGGCGAAGAAGCGCACGGCGGAGTCGTCCGGCACCTGGGCGGGAAAGCAGGAGAACCGGGGCACCGTGCCGTCGCCACCGTGGTCGGTGCCGCTCAGGTCCCGTCGGCCGGCGACCCGGTCGGCCACGACTCCGGCCGACTGCCGCGTGGGTTGGCGGCAGCCGCCGAACAGGTGCAGGGCGTAGCCGGCGACGTCCGCGCGATCCAGTTCCTCGTGGAGTGTCAGCGCGTCGGCGGCAAGATCCTTGTCGACGCCAAAGACGCGGATCCCGGCCAGGGCGGCACGTCCACCCTCCGCATCGACCAGGCAGCGCCAGGTCGGCAGCAGCTGGTGCAGCGACGGCATCGAGCGCGCCAGCTCGGTGAACGGCCCGGAGAGCCGGCCGAGCCCCGGGGCCACTCCCTCGTGCAGCGACGTGAGCGCGTTCACGGATCCCCGGTAGGGCGTGCCGATCGTGACCAGGCTGCGGGCGAGTACGTGGCCGCCCAGCACGTCCAGGTAGTAGCGGGCCACCAGGCCGCCCATCGAGTGGGCGACGAACGCCACTTGTGCGTCAGGACCGCCACCGCGACCGCGCCAGGTGGCGAGAGCCTGTTCCACCCGGGTGGCGAGCCGACGCGCGTTCAGCCGGATCGACAGCCGCCAGTCGTACGGGAACAGCAGGAGGTTGCCGTCCTGCTCCGACAGGCCCAGCCGCCGCTGCAGAAAGGTCACGAGAGTTCCGTAGCCGTCGATCGCGGAGACACCCGGCAGAATGTGCAGGCCCTTGATCAGGCTGACGGCGAGGACGCCGTCCTCGGGATCGGCGTCGCCGATGTCCGGGGGCAGGGCCAGCGCCCGCAAGTCCTCCAGACGGCCGAGCGCATGCCGGCCGGCCACCGCGAGGGTGTGGTTCCACACCTCTCGCCCGTCCCGGGTCAGGACGCTGCCCATGATTCCGGGCAGAACCACGACCAGGTCCTTCACCGGAAGTGTCGGCACCGATTCCCCCCGTAGCCCGATTCGCCGTACGATGCGGCTGATTGACGGCAGGTCACATCGTACGGCCGCCCGCGGTACCTGCGTCGACGCGTCGAGCGGGCACGGCAACGGGGAGCACCACAATGCGGTGGCGCGCATGACGGCCGAGGGCAGCTTCGTCCTGGTGGGCGTCGGTGAGTACGAGAACGCCGACTGGCCGCGGCTCGGACATGTTCCGGCCAGCGTCGAGCGGTTGTACCGGCTGTTCCGTTCCCTGGACTACCGCCACGAACTGCCGGATCTGCGCGCGGGCGGCGATCTGATCACCATCACCGGCCGCCTGCGAGCCTGGGACGGCGGCGGCGCTCGTCTGGTGCTCTATTGGACGGGACACGGCTGCGTCGACGCGGACGAGCACTTCCTGATCACGGCCGACTCACCGGGCACACGGCTGGACGACCTTCGCGCGATCACCACGAAGGCCCTGGCTCGGTTCCTGGTACACCGGGACTTCGACGAGGTTCTGATCCTCCTCGACTGCTGCGCCAGTGGGGTGGCCGCCTCCCGTATCGCCACCGAGATCTGCACGGTGCTCGACCGCAGCACCACCGCAGGACCTGGGCGGCGTTTCGCGGTGATCGCCTCGACCCACGGATACGCAAGCGCGGAGGACGGGGTGTTCGCGGAGGCCCTGGACCATGTGGTGCGGCACGGTCCCGAGGACCGGCGTTGGACGGAGCACGACGAAACCATCCGTTCCGACGAACTGGCCGACGCCATGGCCCGGATCATGGCGGACCGCGACGCCACACCGGTCTTCGTCGCCCGGGGCGCGCCCGTGCCGGCCCTGCGCAACCCCTTGCATCCGTCGGCCACCGTTCCTGACGAGGACGTGGAGACCAAGAGGCTGCGTCGGCTGCGGGCGACGCGGGTGGACCAGCACCTGGTTCTCTCGGCACGGGGCATCGAGGTCGGCGAGACAGGTTGGTACTTCTGCGGCCGCGAGCGACTTCTGCGCCGTCTCGTCGACTGGCTGGAGAACGCCGACCGCGGGCTGTTCGCCGTGACCGGATCCCCGGGCACCGGCAAGTCCGCGCTGCTCGGCCGGATCGCCACCCTGTCGGTGCCGGGGCTGCGCGCCGTCGCCGAGGAGGAGGGTGCGCTCAAAGGCACTCCCGACGCGGCGTTGCCGCCCCTGGGCTCGGTCGACCTGGCGCTGTCGTGTCGGAACAAGAATCTGGACGACTGCCTGCGCGCGGTCGCCGACGCCCTGGACCTGCCCTTGCACGGGGACGGCCGGCTGCCCGCGGCGCAGGTCGTGCGGCAGGTCGGCGACGTCGGCCGACGCGTAACGGTGGTCCTGGACGGACTGGACGAGGCGAAGGCCGCCGAGGCCGTGCCCATCGCCGCCGACCTGCTGCGACCGCTCGCCGACCTGCCGGG
The DNA here is from genome assembly GCF_040643855.1 of Streptomyces sp. NPDC047072. Lineage (NCBI taxonomy): Bacteria > Bacillati > Actinomycetota > Actinomycetes > Kitasatosporales > Streptomycetaceae > Streptomyces > Streptomyces sp. NPDC047072. The sequence continues at coordinate 9,572 of NZ_JBEYVC010000166.1, forward strand.
GGTGCGGGTGCTGGTCGGCACCCGTCCGCACCGAGCCGGTGGTACGACGGTCACCGCCGACAGCGGCCCGCTCCTGCAGGCACTCGCTCCCGATGTGACCGCGGTGCTCGACGACGAGCCGGAGAGTCGTACGGATCTCACCGCCTACGCGCTGCGGCGGTTGTTGGATGCCGAGCACTCGCCGCTTCGGGGGCAGAACGCGCAGGCCCACACATGGGCAGGACGGATCACCGAGGCGAGCGGCGGGATTTTCCTCTATGCGCGGGTGGCCACGCGTGCCGTGCTGGGGGCACTGGCACAGCCCGCGGGCTCGGACCGGCGGCTCGACGTCGAACGTCTGTTGTCCGGGAACCTCGCAGCCGTGCTGGACGACGAGTTCGCACGCTCTCCCGACCCGGAACGCCTGCGCGATCTGCTGCGTCCGCTGGCCTGGGCGGAGGGTTCCGGGCTGCCGCGCCGGGACCTGTGGCCCGTGCTGGCGGGGGCGCTGTCCCGCGACGGAAGGGTGTACGGAGATACGGACGTCTCCTGGGTGCTGGAGCAGGCCGGATTCCACGTCGTGGAATCGGGCGAGTCGGGGCAGACGGTGTACCGCCTCTACCATCAAGCGCTCATCGACCACTTTCGCGGCAACTCCCCGTGGGATGCGCACACCCGGATCACGCGAGCCCTCCTGAGCACGCTGCCCGGAACCGGACTCGCTGCCTGGGAGTCCGCCCACCCTTATCTGCGCAGGCACCTGGCTGCACACGCACGTTCGGCCGGGCAGCTCCCCGCGGTGATGCGCGACCTCGGCTTCCTCGTCTGCGCCGACCCCACGCGCACCGCCGCGGCCGTACGATCCCTGCCCGACCGGTTCCGGCTGCCCGTGGCCAGGCTGTATCTGCGAGCGGCCCATCGGCTGCCCTCGCAGTCATCGGCGGAACGGCTGCGCACCTTGCTGATGACAGCGACGTTCGAGGAACCGTCCCTGGTCGGCTGGTTCCGGGCGCACACCGCCGTCCAGGCGGTACTGGAGGCGGCCTCGACGGCGGCGGACGACTTCAGCGTGGTGTTGCACGGCCACTCCGGTCCGGTGCTCGCTCTCCAGGCCGTCGACGCGGGTGGGGGCCGCGACGACGTCGCCTCGGCGGGCGGCGACGGCACCGTACGGCTGTGGGATCCGCACACCGGTGAGACGCGGATGGTCCTGACCGGCCCACAGGAGACCGTGACCGCGCTGACTCGGCTGACGGATGCCGCGGGACGGCGACTGCTGGTGGCGGCTGCCGGACGCCGACTGCACGTGTGGGACCTCGACAGCGGGGACCGGGTGGCCGTGCTGTCCGGCCATGCGGACTCGGTGCTGTGTCTCACCGTCCTCGAAGGTGCCGGTGCCCCGCTGCTGGTCTCCGCGGGCGAGGACCGCTCCATTCGGCTGTGGCGGACCGACGACTGGGCTTCGACCCTTCTGACCGGCCATGTGGGACGGGTGACCGCGCTGGCCCCGGTGCTGATGCCCGAGGGGCGCCGCTTCCTGCTGTCCACGGGTGCGGACTGCGCCGTGCGCCGCTGGGACGTCGACGCACCGCAGGGCCCCGAGGCGGCGGGAGTACTGCGCGGGCACACCGGCACGGTCTACGCGCTCGCGTCCCTGGGGACCACGGCGGAGGGCACGTTCGTCGCGTCCGGCGGGGAGGACGGCACGGTGCGGGTGTGGGACGTGGGGCGGCTCGTCCTGCGGGAGGTGATCCCGGCAAAGGTCCGCGGGGTACGCGCGCTGTCCGCGTTCAGGGGACGCGACGGCCACATGCTGCTCGCGGTCGCGGGGCGGGGCGCGCGGATCAGCGTCGTCGATCCGGCTGCCGGATGCCTGCGCAGTGTGCTGACCAACCGCATGTCGGCCGTGCCCGAGGAGTTCGACTCCAGGGTGGGTTCGGGTGCGCAGTTGGTACCGGTGGACTGGGAGGGGCTGTCCTCGCGGGCACAGGGACATCGCACGGTCTCGGGCGGGTCCTATGCGGTCGCCGCGCTGCGCACTGGCCGGGACGACGATCTTTTCGTGTCCGCCGGCTGGGACGGTGCGGTGCGGCTGTGGACGCCCGACAGCGGTGGTCCCGCTGAACAGCCGGACTACGACGGCCGCAGGTCGCGCCTGGTCGCCGCCTTCACGCAGCCGCTCGACGAGGGGGGACTGCCCTGGGCTCTGGTCGTGGCGGGGGCTCGGGGCGGGGCGTGGCTGACCGACGCGCAGGGACGGAAGCGGGCCCGGTTGTGGCCGGAACACAAGCAGATCGACCACCTCGCCGCGCTGGTGCTTCCGGACGGACGGGCCGTCGTCGGCCTGGTCGAGCACATGTCGTGGCGACTGCGCCTGGTCGACGTGGAGTCACGGGAGGAGATAACGAGCGGGGAGTCGGCCGCGGTTCTGGACCGTTTCCGCGGAGCGGTGACGTCGCTGCGAACCGCTGTCGTACCCGGCTGGACGACGGCTCTGGTGGTGAACTACTCGGGCGCGGGTCCTCAGGCGTTGTTGTGGCTGCCGGGCGACCGGACGCATGCTCTCGACAACGCCTCGACGAAATCAGACCTGACCGCGGTCCCCTGTGTACGTCCACGCGGTGAGACGCTCCTGGCCGGGGTCGCCACCGGCGGATCGGTCCATCGGCGGCGCCCGCGCGGTGACTGGGACGTCATCAGCCGCACCACGAATCCTCCCGTCCACGGTCTGCCGCCCGTGGCCGTACACACATCGTCCGGGGTCCGCCGCCTCGTAGTGGTCGTGCGGGGTCCGGACGACGCACAGCATGCACTGGACGTCGTCGACCTGGAGACCGGTCGGGCCCGCGAACTCGCCCGATGTCCTGCGCAGTTGACCCGTCTGGCCCCGCTCGGCCGTCCCGACCAGGACCTGGTCGTGGCCGCCTGCTCGGACGACTACCTCCGGGTGTGGAACCCCGCCCGTCCCGGCCAGGCTCCCCTCACCGTCCCGGTGCCGGGGGCGGTCGCCGATCTCACCGCCACCGCCCCCGACCTTGTGTACGTCCTCGTGGACGAGCACTGGTTCGCTCTGCGCCTGACGGGCCTGGGCCCGTTGCTCTCGTCCTGAGCGAACAGTCGCGCGCCGCCCGTCAGTTGTCCCGGTACGTCTCCAGCAGGCGCAGCCAGACCTCGCTGATCGTCGGGTAGGACGGGACCGCGTGCCAGAGCCTGCTGATCGGGACCTGGCCCGCGACCGCGATCGTGGCCGAGTGGATCAGTTCGCCGACGCCCGGGCCCACGAAGGTGACGCCGAGGAGGATCTCGCGTTCCAGGTCGACGATCATGCGGGCGCGGCCTCGGTAGCCCTCGCCGTAGAGGCCGGCGCCGGAGACGTTCGCGAGGTCGTAGTCGACGGCGCGGACGCGGTGGCCGGCCTGTTCGGCCTCGGCGAGGGAGAGGCCGACGGCGGCGGCCTCCGGGTCGGTGAAGACGACCTGGGGGACGGCCGCGTGGTCGGCGGTCGCGGTGTGGGCGCCCCAGGCGTCGGACTGGACCGTGGAGCCCGAGGCGCGGGCGGCGATCGCGGCGCCCGCGATCCGGGCCTGGTACTTGCCCTGGTGGGTGAGGAGGGCGCGGTGGTTGACGTCGCCGACCGCGTACAGCCAGTCGGAGCCGGTGACGCGGAGGCTGTCGTCCACCGGCAGCCAGGAGCCCGGTTCCAGGCCGACCGTGTCGAGGCCGATGTCGTCGGTGCGCGGGACGCGTCCGGTGGCGAAGAGGATCTCGTCGGCCTCGATGCGCTCGCCGGTGCCGGTGACGACCACGACTGTGCCGTTCTCCCTGGTCACCGACTCGACCGAGGTGCCGGTGCGGACGTCCACGCCCGCCTCGCCCAGCGCTTCGGCGACCAGTTCGCCCGCGAAGGGCTCCATACGGTTCAGCAGGCCCTTGCCCCGGACCAGGAGGGTGACGCGGGAGCCGAGGGCCTGCCAGACGGTGGCCATCTCGGTGGCGACCACTCCCCCGCCGACCACGACCAGGCGGCCGGGCGCCTCCTTGGCGCTGGTGGCCTCGCGGCTGGTCCAGGGCTTCACCTCGGCGAGCCCGGGCAGGTCGGGGAGCTGGGCGCCGGTGCCGGTGCAGACGGCCACGGCGTGCCGGGCGGTCAGCACGTGCTGTGCGCCGTCCGCCCCGGTGACCGTGACCGTGCGCTCTCCGGTGAGGCGGCCGTGGCCGCGGTAGAGGTCGGCGCCGATGCCGTCCAGCCAGCCGACCTGGCCGTCGTCCTTCCAGTGCGAGGTGTACTCGTCCCGCCGTGCGAGGACCGCGGCCGCGTCGAGGGGGCCCTGCACGGCGGCGCTCAGGCCGGGCAGCCGGCGCGCGTCCGCCTGGGCGATCACCGGCCGCAGCAGCGCCTTGCTGGGCATGCACGCCCAGTAGGAACACTCGCCGCCGACCAGCTCGCTCTCCACGACCGCGGTGGACAGGCCGGCCGCGCGAGTGCGGTCGGCGACGTTCTCCCCCACGGGTCCGGCGCCTAGCACGACGACGTCGTACGTGATCTTTTCCGTTTCCGTCATGAAACCAGTCTCGTGGGTAGGCGGGTGGAATACCCGGCCGGGTGGCCGTGTTGTGCCGACGGCTTCCGCACCGAATACCAGGAAGAGGGACCAGGACATGAGCAGCACCGTGGAGCTCACCAAGGAGAACTTCGACCAGACGGTCACGGACAACGAGTTCGTCCTGATCGACTTCTGGGCGTCCTGGTGCGGGCCGTGCCGTCAGTTCGCGCCGGTCTACGAGAAGGCCGCCGAGGACAACCCCGATCTGGTGTTCGGCAAGGTGGACACCGAGGCCCAGCCGGAGCTGGCCGCGGCCTTCGGTATCCAGTCCATTCCGACGCTGATGATCGTCCGCGACCAGGTCGCCGTGTTCGCCCAGCCGGGCGCGCTGCCCGAGTCCGCCCTCACGGACGTCATCGGGCAGGCGCGCAAGCTGGACATGGACGAGGTCCGCAAGGCCGTGGCCGCGCAGCAGGCCGAGACCGAGCAGAACGGCCAGTAACCGGCCTGATCAGCAGGCGTACATCCCTGATCAGAAGGGGTACGTCGCCACGTCCCCGCGCACCGTCGTCCAGCGCGTCTCGGTGAAGGCCTCCACATTGGCCTCGCCGCCGAAGCGGGCGCCGGTGCCGGACGCGGCGATGCCGCCGAAGGGCGCCACGGCCTCGTCGTTCACCGTCTGGTCGTTGATGTGCACGATGCCGGTCGGGATCCGCTCGGCCAGGGCGAGGCCTCGGGCCGCGTCGGCGGTGACGATCCCGAGCGAGAGGCCGTAGGGCCCGTCTGTCGCCAGGGCGACCGCCTCGTCGACCGTGGCGAAGGACCGTACGGGCGCGACCGGGCCGAAGACCTCCTCCGCGTAGGCGGGGGTGGTGTCGTCGAGGCCGGCGAGGACGGTCGGACGGTAGAAGAGCCGGTCGTGCTTGCCGCCCGCGGCGAGCCGGGCGCCCTGGGCGGTGCTGGCCTCGACCAGGCCGTGCACCTTGGCGAGCTGGTTGTCGTCGATGATCGGGCCGAGGTGGACCTGCTCCCGGTTCGGGTCGCCGACGTGGAGCGATTCGGCCTTGGCGGCCAGGCGCTCGACGTACTCCTGGTAGATCGAGTGGTGCACCAGGTGGCGGCCGGTCGTCATGCAGATCTGGCCCTGGTGGAAGAAGGAGCCCCAGGCGGCGGTGGAGATCACGGCGTCGAGGTCGGCGTCCTCCAGGACGACCAGGGCTGAGTTGCCGCCCAGTTCCAGGTGCGCCCGCTTGAGGTGACGGCCGGCGGCCTCACCCACCGCGCGGCCCGCGGCCGTGGACCCGGTGAAGGAGATGACCGGCACCCGCGGGTCGGCGACCAGGGCCTGGCCGACGTCCGGACCGCCGGGCAGCACGTGGAAGAGCCCCTCGGGCAGGCCCGCCTCCGCGAAGACCGCGGCGAGCGAGAGGCCGCCGCAGACCGCGGTGCGCGGGTCCGGCTTGAGGACGACCCCGTTGCCGAGGGCGAGGGCCGGGGCGACGGAGCGGATCGAGAGGATCAGCGGGGCGTTGAAGGGCGCGATCACGCCCACCACGCCGACCGGGACACGTCGGGTGTACGACAGCCTCGGCGCCTCGCTGGGCAGGACCTGCCCAGCGGGGCGGGAGGCGAGGGCGGCGGCCTCGTAGCACTCCTGGGCGGCGACGTGCAGTTCGAAGTCGGCCTTGCCGGGTATGGAGCCGGACTCGCGGACGAGCCAGCCGCGCAGTTCCTCGGCGTGCGCGGCGAACAGGTCACCGGCCCTGCGCAGCACCCCGGCCCGGACGAAGTGCGGGACGCGGGCCCATTCCGCCTGCGCCGCAAGGGAGTTGGCGGTGGCGGCTGCCACGTCCTCGCCGCCGGCGAGGGTGACGGTGGCGAGCGTGTCGCCGGTGGCGGGCTCGGTGACGGCGTACTCAGGTCCCGAAAGGGGGTACGGCTGCCAGCTCTTGGGGTCGAGCAACGACATGTGACGGCTCTCCGTTCGATCACCGGGCGGGACTCACAGGGGGAGCGGAAGTCCCGTGTAGTTCGCGGCCAGTTCGGCGGCCGCGTGGCGGGATGCGGCGATCCGGCGCAGCCGTGCGAGCTGCATCCGGTCCTCGAACGCATCCCCATTTGGTTGAGCGTGCAACATCCTAGTCATGTCGTACGAGAATCGCGTGGCCTGCCACACCCGGGACAGACACAACTCCGAATATCTGTCGACCAGTTGCGTGGATCCTGTGCGGTGCAGATCGGTCAGGGCCCGGGCGAGGACGCATACGTCCGACACGGCCAGGTTGAGGCCCTTGGCACCGGTCGGCGGCACGATGTGCGCGGCGTCGCCGGCGAGCAGGAGACGGCCGTGGCGCATCGGCTCGTGGACGTGACTGCGCATCGGGGTCACGGACTTGGCGGTGATCGGGCCTCTCGTGAGGGTCCAGTCGGCGTCGATCGCGAACCGCGCGGCGAGCTCGTCCCAGATGCGCTCGTCGGGCCAGTCGTCGGCGTCGGTGCCGTTCGGGACCTGGAGGTAGAGCCGGGAGACGGCGGGCGAGCGCATGCTGTGCAGGGCGAAGCCACGCTCACCGCGCGCGTAGATCAACTCCTCGCAGGACGGCGCGACATCGGCGAGGATCCCGAGCCAGGAGTACGGGTAGTCGTGCGTGTACGTCCGGCTCGTGGCCGTCGGGAACGCCTCGCGGGCGACGCCGTGGGAGCCGTCGCAGCCGGCGACCCAGTCGCAGGTCAGCGTCTGCTCGCGGCCCTCGTGCAGGAACCGCACGACGGGCGCCCCGCTCTCCGCGTTCTCGACCGCGAGGGCCTCCGCCTCGAACAACAGGGGCGGCCCGTCGGCGAGTTGGAGCGCCACGAGGTCCTTCACGATCTCGGTCTGGGCGTAGATCGTGACGGTACGGCCGCCGGTGAGGGCCGGGAAGTCGAGGTGGTGGCGCTCCCCCGCGAACCGCAGCTCGATGCCGTGGTGGACGAGCCCCTCGGCCTCCAGCCGGTCGGCGGCGCCGCACGCGCGCAGGGCGTCGACCGTGCCCTGCTCCAGCATGCCGGCGCGCTGGCGGTGCTCGACGTATTCCCGCGTCCGGCTCTCCAGGACCACGCAGTCGATGCCCGCGCGGTGCAGCAGGCGGGCGAGGAGGAGTCCGGCGGGGCCGCCGCCGATGATCCCGACCGTCGTACGCATGGCAGGCCTCCCGTACCTCAGCTGGAGTCGCGGTGCACCACCGTGGCTCCGAGCACCTTGTGGGTCTCGGGCGCGGCGCCCGGTTCGCGCACCGCGCGGTCGACCAGTTCGGCGAGGTCGCGGCCGGACGGGAGCTCGATGTGGACCGTGCTCAGGCGCGGCCGCAGCAGCCGGCCGATGAGCAGGTCGTCGGCGCCGATCACCGCCGTGTCCTCGGGAACGCGTACCCCTTCGTCCTGCAGGGCCCGCATCAGCAGCATCGCGTATTCGTCGTTGTATGCGAACACGGCGTCGAGGTCGAGGTCCCGCCAGCGGGCGGCGAGGTGTACGGCGGCCTGCTCCTCGTAGGCGAGCGGCAGCTCGGTGAGGGTGGCGTCCGTGCCGCGTAAGGCCCGGCGCACCCCCGCCAGGCGGGGCAGCGAGTAGGCCTCCAGGCCGGCCTCGTCCGGGACCACCACCCCGATCCGACGCCGGCCGCGGGCGTACAGGTGGGCGCCCGCGCAGTGGCCGACGCTCTCGTGGTCCATGAGCACCGAGTGGGCGCCCTCGACGCGGTCGGGCGTGAAGGTGACCACGGCCCGGGCGCCGGAGCGTCTGAGCAGGGTGACTCCCTGCGGGGTGAGTCCGGCGCCGGGCACCAGGACGGCGACCGGGCGCAGTTCGGCCCAGGCGCGGGCGGCCTCGTCGCCCTGGAGGCCGACACTGCCGTACTGCACGACGGTGTAGTCGAGTCGGCCGAGGGCCCACTGGAGTTCGCTCAGGAACTGGTTGTAGAGCGGGCCGACGGGTATGGAGGGGGCGGGCATCAGGACCATGCGGCTGTGTCCGGCACGCAGGCTGCGGGCGGCCGCGTGCGGGACGTACCCGAGTTCCTTGGCGGCGGCGTGGACCCGGCGGCGCGTGGGCTCGCTGATCCGGACGGCGCTGGTCTTGTTCAGGACGTAGGAGACGGTCGCGCGCGAGACTCCGGCGAGCCTGGCCACATCGGCGCTCGTGGGCACGGAGCGCGGTGCGGAGGACGCGGACGTGTTCTGTATCTGCACCATGACGACCGTCATCTTTGCAGAAGCTGTGACGGTGCCCACATGCGGGGTCAGCGGGGCGGATCGGTACAGGTCACCCGGGCGACGAGATCGGTCCAGCCGGCCTCCAGCCGCTCCATGGGCATGCCGCGTCCACGGGTCAGGTGGTGGATGAGGGCGGGGTCCAGATACGCCATGAGCGTCTGGGCCAGCAGCTCGCAGTCGGCGCTCGGGAGGACCTGCCGCAGCAGCATCGCCGTGTGCATGTGCAGCGCCCGGGTCGAGGGGTGGGAGTAGCGGCGGGTCGGCTCCGTCTGCGCGGCCAGCAGCAGGTCGAGCTGCTCGACCGAGCGGTAGAGCACCGCGACGCCGAGTGCCCGCAGGCGGTCGACGGGCGGGGCGCCGGGGCCCAGCGGCGGGGGGCCGCCGAGGAAGTCCGCCTGGAGCGTGCGCGAGGAGTGGTCCAGCAGGGCCATCAGGAGGCCGGTGCGGTCGCCGAAGCGCCGGAAGACCGTCCCCTTGCCCACACCGGCCGCCGTGGCGACCGCCTCCATGGTGACTCCTGCCACACCGTGCTCCGCGATCAGCCGGGTGGCGGCCTCCAGCAGACGGGCGCGGTTGCGGGCCGCGTCGGCCCGCAGGCAGGGCTCGTCGGGGCCCAGGCCGACCTCCAGGAGCTGGGGCGCGTCGAAGGGCTCCTGAGGCTTCGGGAACGGCGGCAGGGTCGCGGACATGACGCCAGCGTAAAGCATCGGGAAGAAAACTGGACCCCGGTCCGGTTAGGGTGCTAGAACATTAAACGGACCCCGGTCCGGAACATTAACGCAGTGTTTCAGCACCCCCTGGAGTTTCGAATGTCTGTTCGCATCCTTGCGCTCGTCGGATCCCTTCGCGCCGGCTCGCACAACCGCCAGCTCGCCGAGGCGGCCGTCAAGCTCGCTCCCGAGGGCGCCGAGGTCGTGCTGTTCGAGGGCCTGGCCGAGATCCCCTTCTACAACGAGGACATCGACGTCGAGGGCGGCGTCCCCGCGACCGCGGCGAAGCTGCGGGAGGCCGCGCAGGGCGCCGACGCGTTCCTGCTGTTCTCGCCCGAGTACAACGGAACGATCCCGGCCGTGCTGAAGAACGCGATCGACTGGCTGTCGCGTCCGTACGGCGCCGGGGCCTTCGGCGGGAAGCCGGTCGCCGTCGTCGGTACCGCGTTCGGTCAGTTCGGTGGCGTGTGGGCGCAGGACGAGACGCGCAAGGCCGTGGGTATCGCCGGCGGCAAGGTGCTCGAGGACGTCAAGCTGTCGATCCCGGGGTCTGTGGTGCGGTTCGCTGAGACGCACCCGGTGGACGACGCGGAGGTTGCCGCGCAGCTGACCGAGGTTGTGGCTCGGCTGCACAGCAACACGGGTGAGACTGCCGCGGCCTGACCAGGGTTCGTTGAGGGGCCGGAGCTTTTTACTCCGGTCCCTTTTGTTTTGTCGTCTGCGGGTCGGTGGGGGCTGGTCGCGCAGTTCCCCGCGCCCCTCAAAGACTCAAGTTCCGGAGTTCTGTCAGTGCCGCCGCTATCGCGGGGCGTTCCTGTGCTCCGGTGCGGGTGCAGGTCAGGAACTTGCGGTGGGGGTTGCCCTCGCAGGGGATGCGGGTGATCGGGAGGTCCGGGGTCAAGTGGGTCAGGCGGGGGATGAGGGCCACGCCCAGGCCGTGGGCGACCAGGTGGGCCGTGACGTTCCAGTCCACGGCCTGGTGGACCACGTTCGGGGCGAAGCCCGACGCGCCGCACGCCGACATCACGTGGGTACGGCAGGGGCTGTCCGGGACCGGGGCGATCCAGTCCTCGTGGGCCGCCGCCGCGAGGTCGACGCGGTCGTGGGCCGCGAGGGGGTGGTCCGCCGGGACGACCAGGTCGAACGGGTCGTCCAACAGCGGTCGTTGGTCGTAACGGGCGTCGCTCATGGGCGGGTTGTGCGGGGTCGCCTCCACCACCGCCAGGTCGATCTCCCCCTCGAAGAGCTGGTCGAAGCTCTCCGGCACGCCCAACTCCTGGATGGCGACGGTCAGCCGGGGGTACCGCTTCCGCAACCGCGCCGCCATCGGGGCGAGCAGCAGACAGATCGCCGCCGGGTAACCGCTCACCCTCAGCGGTCCCGCCGGCTCGGTGTGGTCGGCGCGCAGGTCGAGTTCGGCCTGGTCCCAGCGGGCCTGGATGGCGTCGGCGTGGGTGAGCAGGCTTTCCGCGGCCGGGGTGAGGCGTACTCCGCGGCCCTGCGGTTCCAGGAGGTCGACGCCCAGGTCACGGGCGAGTTGACGGATCTGCTGGGAGGCGGCGGACGGGGTGAAGTGGAGGGCGCGGGCGGCCGCGGTGACCGTGCCGTAGTGGGAGACCGCCCTCAACACGTGCAGTCGGCGCAGGTCAATCATGAAGCCCACGCTTCAAGGTGAGGTCCAGGAAGTCAACCTGGACGTGCACGAATACCGCACCGCACTCTTGGTGGTGTCGCGACGGCCGAACCAGCCACGAGTTCCGAGGAGTTGCCATGACCAGCACGACCGGCGCCGTCTGCCCGCACTGCGGCTGGCCGGACGAGGCCGAGCCCTTCCGGACCGTGTCCGGGCACGGCACGGGCACCGGCCGTACCGTCTGGACCCGTTGCGCCTGCGGTTCGCTTCAGGTCAGGGTCACGGACGGCTGCGGCACCCGGGTCGTCTCGCGCGGCCGGCCCGCCTAGCCGGGCCCTAGTCCAGTTCGGCGAGCCGCTGGACGGCCGGGGCCACGAAGCGGTCGATCCACTCGGCGGGGGTGCCGGTGCGCGGGGCGAGGATGACCGTGTCGATGCCGAGCTTGGTGTAGGAGGTGATGTCGCGGGTGAAGGCGTCCAGGTCGCCCTCGGTGGCCGACTCCCCCGCGTACGTCATGGTCCTGCGGATCCCGTCGTAGTCGCGGCCCTCGGTGTCGCAGTGGCGGCGCAGCACGTCGAGCTTGTGCGCGACCTCCTCCGGCGAGGTGGTGAAGAGGTTGCAGGCGTCGCCGTACCGGGCGACCAGGCGGAGGGTCTTCTTCTCGCCGCCGCCCCCGATCAGGATCTCGGGGCGCGGGTCGCTGACCGGGGCCGGGACGCAGAGGGTCTCGGCGAGGCGGTAGTGCGTGCCTTCGAAGGGGCCGTTGTTCTCCGGGTCCCACATCTGGAGACAGATCCGCAGGGTCTCCTCCAGGCGCTCGAAGCGTTCCGCGAGCGGCGGGAAGGGGACGCCGAGTCCCTCGTGCTCCCGGTCGTACCAGGCCGCCCCGATGCCGAGGGTGGCGCGGCCGCCGGAGAGCACGTCGAGGGTGGTGGCGATCTTGGCGAGCAGTCCGGGGTGGCGGTACGTCACTCCGGTCACCAGGGCGCCGAGGCGGACCGTGGAGGTGTGGGCGGCCAGGAAGCTCAGGGTCGTGTAGGCCTCCAGCATCGGTTCCTCGGCGCCGCCGTTGAACTCCATCTGGAAGTAGTGGTCCATGACCGACAGCCAGCTCACCCCGGCCGCCTCCGCCGCCGTGCCCGTCGCGGCGAGTTCGGCGCCGAGCGCGGGGCCGCCGCCGGGGTGGTGGAACTGGTTGATGTGGACGCCCACGCGCATGACAGTCTCCTTCAGCGGGACCTTCGTCGACGGGCATGACGCTAGAGCCTGGAGCGCGCTCGAAGTCAAGGGCGGGCGGAGCGGTCACGCCACCGGGTCGGCCTCCGCCTGCTCCTGCTTCTTCGACGCCCTGAGGCTGGTGATCGTGGTGACGGTCAGCACGAGGACGATGAAGCCCAGCGAGAAGGGGATGCCGATCTCGGGGACGTGGACGCCGGACTCGTGCAGCGCGTGCAGGACCAGCTTGACGCCGATGAAGCCGAGGATGATCGACAGGCCGTAGCTGAGGTGGACCAGCTTCTTGAGCAGGCCGCCGATGAGGAAGTAGAGCTGGCGCAGGCCCATCAGGGCGAAGGCGTTCGCGGTGAAGACGATGTACGGGTCCTGGGTCAGGCCGTAGATCGCGGGGATGGAGTCCAGGGCGAACAGCACGTCCGTGGAGCCGATCGCGAGCATCACGACGAGCATCGGGGTCATGACCCGCTTGCCGTTCTCCTCGATCCACAGCTTGGTGCCGTGGTAGCGGTCGGCGACACCGAACCGCTGCTCCACCATCTTCAGCAGCTTGTTCTCCTGGTACTCCTCCTCGTGCTCCTCCTTGCGCGCGTCCTGGACCAGCTTCCAGGCGGTCCAGATCAGGAAGGCGCCGAAGAGGTAGAAGACCCAGGAGAACGTGGAGATGATTGCCGCGCCGGCCGCGATGAAGCCCGCGCGCAGCACGAGCGCCATGATCACGCCGACCATCAGCACCCGCTGCTGGTACTGCGAGGGCACCGCGAACTTCGACATGATCAGGACGAACACGAAGAGGTTGTCCACGCTCAGCGACTTCTCGGTGATGTACCCGGCGAAGAACTCGCCCGTGGGCTTCCCGCCGCCGAACCAGAGCAGGGCGAGGCCGAAGAGACAGGCGAGGACCACCCAGACGACGGTCCAGATGCCGGCCTCCTTGACCGACACGTCGTGGGGTTTGCGGCCGATGAAGAAGTCGGCGCCGACGAGCGCGCAGAGCGCGACGACGGTCAGCAGCCAGACGGTGAATGAGACGTTCACTGGTACTCCTGATGCATGGGGGGCATCGACAGCGTGGTCAGGGAGGGCAGGGCGAGGCAGACCAGCAGGAGCTGGACCAGTTCGATACCGAGATTGAAGCCGAGCAGGCTGGTGACGAGTTGACCGGTGGACA
>NZ_JBEYVC010000167.1:0-22868 GCF_040643855.1 Streptomyces sp. NPDC047072
GAGCCCGACGGCCGGTACACAGAATTTGCACGCCGAGACCCGATACAGGTTTGATGACCGGTCCGTCCCGGACCGGTCCCCGGGCTCATCCCCGGGATCTGCGGGCGACGTACACGAGCGCGCCGTACTCGGGCACGACCCTGTGCGACTACCTGGAGGGCACCGGGGAGAAGTCCCTGGTGCCCGACCGGGACAAGGCGGCCGCGCTGGTGCGCGGTCTGCGGCCGGACTACGTGGTCCTGCAGTTCTGGGGCAACGCGTGGGGCTACACCTGGTGCATGGACGGGATCAGCCATGACGCCTCACCGCAGAAGTACTTCAGCCGCTACCGCGCGGATCTGCGCAGGCTGACCGAGCAGATCGCCGACGCGGGCGGTGCGAAGCGGCCGCGGATCGTGTGGGTGGCGCAGGGCCCGGACCCGATCACCCCCGACCGGGTCCGGCGCGTGAACGAGCTGTACGCGAGGCAGGCGGCCGCCTCGGGCGACGTGGTGGCCGACGCGGGGGCCACGGTGGCGCCCGAAGGGGCCCGCTACTCCTGGGTGCAGTACCTGCCGTGTACGGCGTACGAGCACGAGCATCCCGCGTACTGCACCCAGCCGGACCGCGACCGGACCGCCCTCCACCTGGACAAGGACTACCTGCACTTCTGTCTGGCCCCGACGACGTCCACGCCGAAGCCGTGCCCGGTGCGCTCGCCGGGCATCCTGCGGATCGCCCGGGAGATCACACGGGTGATCGCCCGGACGCCCGTCGGGTGAACCTCACGCACGAAGGCCGGCGCTCACTCGCCCGCGTACGCCTTCTCCAGGGCGGCCACGTCGAACTTGCTCATCGCCATGAACGCCTTGGTGACGCGGGCCGCCTTCGCCGGGTCCGGGTCGCCCACCATGTCGGCGAGCCCCTCCGGGACGACCTGCCAGGACAGCCCGAACCGGTCCTTGAGCCAGCCGCACGGACCGGGTTCGCCGCCGTTCTCGGTGAGCCTGGCCCAGTAGTAGTCGATCTCCTCCTGGTCCGCGCAGAAGATCTGGAAGGAGACGGCCTCGGTGAACTTGAACTGCGGTCCGCCGTTGAGGGCCACGAAGTCCTGGCCGTTGGCCTTGAAGTCGACCGTCAGGACGGTCCCGGCGGGCTGCATCGCGCCCTCCGGGTAGTGGGTGACCCTGCCGATGGTGGAGTCCTTGAAGACCGAGACGTAGAAGTGCGCGGCCTCCTCGGCCTGGCCGTCGAACCAGAGACACGTGGTGAAGGGCTTGCTCGCCATGGGTTCCTCCAGGGGCGTCGAATGCGGTCGTCTGTGTCGACCGATCCTCTTCGCGGAACTCATCGGTCGGGTGGCCGGCTAATCCACGTGGCCGATACACCGGTGCGCACTAGCATCCCCGCATGACGTCCGCCGAGAGCATCACGCCGTTCCGTGTCGACATCCCGCAGAGCGACCTGGACGACCTCCACGACCGCCTTGACCGCACCCGCTGGCCCGACGACCTCTCGGCCACGGGCTGGGCGTACGGCGTCCCGGCCGGGTACCTGCGCGAGCTGGTCCACCACTGGCGGCACTCCTACGACTGGCGGGCGGCCGAGGCCCGGCTCAACGAGTGGCCGCAGTTCACGACCGTCATCGACGGCGCGCGGGTGCACTTCGCGCACGTCCGCTCCCCCGAGCCGGACGCCACGCCCCTCGTCATCACGCACGGCTGGCCGGGATCGATCGTCGAATTCCTGGACGTGGTGGGCCCGTTGACGGATCCGGTGGCGCACGGCGGCGATCCGGCCGACGCCTTCCACGTCGTGGTGCCGAGCATCCCGGGCTTCGGACTGTCCGGGCCCGCCCCGGACATGGGCTGGGAGGCGGGCCGAGTCGCCCACGCCTGGGCGGAGTTGATGCGACGCCTGGGCTACGAGCGGTACGGCGCGCAGGGCGGCGACTGGGGTTCGGTGATCTCCCGGGAGCTGGGCCGTATCCACCCCGAGCGGGTCATCGGCGTACACCTCAACCTGCTGCCGGGCGCCCAGGCCACCCATGAGCCGACCGAGGAGGAACTCGCGGTGCTCGGCCCCGAGGAGCGGGAGCGGACGCTGGAGTCGTGGCGCCGATGGAAGGCGTGGTCCGGCGAGGGCACCGGATACGCCGTCCTCAACTCCACCCGGCCGCAGACCCTCGCCTACGCCCTCACCGACTCCCCGGTCGGCCAACTCGCCTGGATCGTCGAGAAGTTCCAGGAGTGGACGGACTCCGCGGAGCTGCCCGAGGAGGCCGTCGACCGGGACCGGCTGCTGACCAACGTGATGCTGTACTGGCTGACCGGGACGGCCGGTTCGGCGGCTCGCATCTACTACGAGCGGGCGCACGCCACGGCCGACCGGGCGGCGCGGCCCACCGAACCGTCCGTCGCACCGACCGCGCTGGCCGTCTTCCCGGCCGAGATCCAGCTGCCGCTCAGGCACAGGGCCGACCGGACCGAGAACATCGTGCGCTGGACCGAGCAGGAGCGGGGCGGTCACTTCGCCGCGATGGAGGAGCCGGACCTGCTGGTGGCGGACGTACGGGCGTTCTTCCGGCAGCTGCGCGAGAAGGGCTGAGCGCCCCCTCGATCAGCGGCTCTGCTCACGGCGAATCTGCCGCGGGCAGAGAAATCACCGACGGGCGTCCTGAGAGGCCGACAGTGGGATCGACGACATCCCGACGACCACGAGGACAGCCCATGACGGACATCAGGGCCGAGGAGGGGGACACCCCTCCCAGCCGCTTCGACGACAACCTGGCCGCCCAACTCCTCGACCAGCGCATCGTGTTGCTCGGCACCCAGGTCGACGAGGTCTCCGCGAACCGGGTCTGCTCACAGCTGCTGATCCTGTCCGCGGCGGACCCGCGCACCGACATCAGCCTGTACATCAACAGCCCCGGCGGCTCGGTCTACGCGGGCCTCGCCATCTACGACACGATGCGGCTGATCCCCAACGACGTGTCGACGCTCGCCATGGGATTCGCCGCGAGCATGGGCCAGTTCCTGCTCTGCGGCGGCACGCCCGGCAAGCGGTACGCCCTGCCGAACGCGCGGATCATGATGCACCAGGGCTCGGCGGGCATCGGCGGCACCACCGCCGACATCGAGATCCAGGCGGAGAACCTGGACCACAGCAAGCGGACCATGGAGCGCCTCCTCGCGGAGAACACCGGCCAGACGCCGGAGACCATCGCCCGGGACGGCGACCGCGACCGCTGGTTCACGGCCGAGGAGGCCAGGGAGTACGGCATGGTGGACCAGGTCGTGGCGTCGCTCGCCGACGTCCGCCCGGCCGCCTCGAAGCGACGGATGGGGCTGTGACATGGGGAACTACACGATTCCGTACGTCGTCGAGCGGACCGCGCACGGCGAGCGCTCCTCCGACGTGTTCAGCCGGCTGCTCTCCGAGCGGATCATCTTCCTCGGCACCGAGATCGACGACGGGGTGGCCAACGTCGTGATCGCCCAGCTCCTGCACCTGGAGTCCTCGGCCCCGGAGAGCGAGATCTCGATCTACATCAACTCCCCCGGCGGATCGTTCACTTCACTGATGGCGATCTACGACACGATGTCGTACGTGAAGGCGCCGATCTCCACCTGCTGCGTCGGACAGGCGGCCTCCACGGCGGCCGTCCTGCTGGCCGGCGGGGATCCCGGACGGCGGTTCGTGCTGGAGCACGCGCGCGTGCTGCTCGGGCAGCCCGCCGCGGGCGGCAGCCGGGGTTCCATCTCCGATCTCGCCCTCCAGGCCAAGGAGATGGTGCGGATCCGCTCCCAGGTCGAGGAGGTGCTGGCCCGGCACACCGGGCACGACGTGCCGTCCCTGCGCGCGGACATGGACCGCGACAAGGTGTTCACCGCCGAGGAGGCGGTGGCGTACGGGCTGGCCGACGAGGTGCTGAGCCGGCGCCTCGCGGTGGTCTGAGGCGCCGGCCGGGCATCAGGCCGCCAGGCACATCCCGTTGTACGGGGTCCGGGCGCGGCCGCTGTGCCGGGGCCGACGGGCGAGCTCCCCCTGGGCCAGGGACAGCAGGTCCCCCAGGCCCAGGCCGAGGGCCTGGGCGGCGGCCGCGAGGACTTCCGAGGATGCCTCCTTGCGGCCGCGCTCCACCTCGGAGAGATAGGGCATGGAGATCCGGGCCGCGTCGGCCACGTCCTTGAGAGTGCGCTCCTGGGCGAGCCGCTCACGCCGCAGGACGTCCCCGACGAGGTCACGCCAGAGCGGCTCTCTGCCTTCCGGCTGCGCGGCCGGTTGTGTGGCGGGGCGTTCGGACACAGGGCGGGCGGTCCCCGGACGCAAGGGGATCACGCGTGCTTGGTTCGGCGCTTGACTGCTCACCGCTCCAGCCTATTTTTCCTCGCCCCGGTGGGAAGGGTTCGGCATTCTGCCCTGGGTGGAATCGTCGGCGGGAGAGGTGCGGGACTCGGCCCGGAGAGCCACGTCCTGGACATGGGGCCCGGGACGGGGCAACTGACAGGGGTGCTGGCGGAGTTCGGCTGCCGAGCTGGGTGACGGAATGGCGGCGGCTCGCCGGATTTCCGCGGGTCGACGTGGTGAACGCCGAGTTCGAGTGCTGAGCCCTGCCTGCCGAGCCCTTCGACCTGTTCGTCTGTGCCACCGCCTTCCGGTGGATCGACCCCGAGGTACGGGTGGAGAAGGCGGTTGACGCGGTCCGGCCCGGAGGGCGGCTCGCCGTGGTCCATACCGAGCACGTGGCGGGCGGTACGGTCGACTTCTTCGCACAGGTCCAGCGCTGCTACGAACGATGGGATCCGGCCACTCCGCCCGGGCTGCGGCTCCTGCCGTCCGACGGGATCCCCTCAGACACGGACTGACGTACTCGGGTCACCGCGCCCTGGACGCCGACCGCCGCGCCGGCCTCCTGGCCGACATCCGGGAGCTCATCGAGGACGGCTTCGGCGGCCGGATCACCAAGCGTTACCTCCACGAGCTGATCGTCACAACCCGTTCGGAAGCGTGAGACGGGACGAGTGATTTTCCGCCACCGGGGAACCCGGGGGCATGTGCCGTCACTCCGCGGGTACGCGCAGGGTGAACGACCCGTCGCACCCTGACGGGCCCGTGACAACCGAGGCCGAAGAGGCACACGTCGAGCCGTGACTTTCGTGGGAGAGGTAATGCATACCGCCGTCACCGCCGTGAACCGGTCGGAGGCACAGGTCGCCGGCCACACCGCCGGGACCAGGACGGATGAGGGACCGCTGCCGGGAGTCGAGGAACCGCGGGCGGTCGCACCGCGAGACGCGCGGGAGCTGTCCCGCCAGTTCTTCCAGCGCCTGACGGAGCTGGAGGAGGGGACGCACGAGTACCAGTACGCGCGCAACACCCTCATCGAGATGAACATGTCGTTGGTGCGGTTCGCGGCCGGACGGTTCCGGGGCCGCGGGGACGACATGGAGGACATCGTCCAGACCGGCATGATCGGCCTGATCAAGGCCATCGACCGGTTCGAGATAGCGCGCGAGGTCGAGTTCACGTCCTTCGCGCTGCCCTACATCGTCGGCGAGATCAAGCGGTTCTTCCGGGACACCACCTGGGCCGTGCACGTGCCCCGGCGTCTGCAGGAGCTGCGGGTCGAGCTGGCCAAGGCCCGTGAGGAGCTGGCGAGCCGGCTGGACCGCGAGCCGACGGTGCCGGAGCTGGCGACCCTGATGAACATCGAGGAGCGCGAGGTCGTCGAGGCGCAGATCGCCTCCAACGGCTACAACTCCTCCTCGCTCGACGCGGCGCTCACCGGTGACGGGCCCGAGGGCGGCGAGGCGGTGCTCGCCGACTTCATCGGCGTGGAGGAGGAAGGACTGCGGCTCGTCGAGGACTTCCAGTCGCTGGCGCCGCTGATGGCCGAGCTCAGCGACCGCGACCGGCAGATCCTGCACATGCGGTTCGTGGAGGAGGCCACCCAGTCGGAGATAGGCGAGCGGCTCGGCTGCTCCCAGATGCATGTGTCCCGGCTGATCAAGCGGATCATCACACGACTGCGCGAGGGCATGCTGGGCGAGCTGGGCTGCGCCTGAGCGGCAGGCCCACGCAAGGGTGCCGTTCCCCGGTCCCGGGGGACGGCATCCGGTCTTTCAGCTCTCCTCGGCCAGCCCGAGAACGGCACGCACCCGCTTGCCCACCGGCACCCGCTCCGCGACGACCTCCCTGGCCAGGACGTGCACGATCTCCAGTCCGTGCCGGCCGATGCGCTCGGGGTCCCGGGGGAAGCGGCGGGGCAGCGCGGCGCTGCTGTCGTAGACCGTGACGGCCACCGCCGCGTCGGTGCCCTCCAGCTCCAGGATGTACGGCCCCATGCTGTGCCGGTCCGCGTTGGTGACCAGTTCGCTCACGATGAGCAGCACCTCGTCCTCGGCACGGCGGTCGATGACAGCGCCCCACTCGGTTCTGAGTCTGCCGAGGAAGTGCGCGGCGAAGGCCCGCGCCTCGGCGATGCACCCCGGTTCCCCGGTGTAGTGCGCCGCCTCTCGCAAGGGGTCCACGGGCACGTCGAAACCAGTCGGTATCACTGCCCCGTCCAGGTGGTCGATCATGCGTTTCTCTCTCGAAGCCGGACTGGCCGGACGCTGCTGCATCAGTGCTCGTACCCCGAGCCGCGCGCCGCAGTCCCGGAGCCTCGTCACACCTCCGGCGACGGGGGCACCCCGGAGAGGGACGCCGACTGGGTCGTCCCGGGTGTGGTGTCGGAGGCGAGCGGTGGTTGCGGTGCCGAGGAGTCGGGCGAGACGTCCTGGTCCGAGGGAGGTGAGCTGGTCGGGGCGCTGGGTGTGGACGGTGTCGTGGAGGTCGCCGGCGGGCAAGGACTGGCGCTGGGCCTCGGTGTCCCGGTCGGCGTTCCGAGGGCCGTGGACGTGGAGACGCAGGGCACCGGAGTGGTCGGGGACGTGGGGGTACTCGGTGTCGACGGTGAGGTCGGCGCGGTCGGGGTCGTCACGGTCACCGACGGGGAGGGCTGTGCCGGCGGCGCGGTGGGCTTGTCCTTGTGGCCCGTGTCGCCCTGGTGGCGGGCGATCCACTCGTCGTGGTCGGGGTCGTAGATCACGAAGATGTTGATCACCGTCGTCGAGGGCGCGACCACCACCACGTTCGCGGGGCGGTACGACGACCAGGTGTCGCCGGTGCGCCGCGGCGAGCTCTGGGCGACCGGCGGGGCCAGCGGGTTGCCGCAGGCGCAGCGGACGCGGGGCACTCCGTAGCTGTCCACGAGGACGGCGGTGCCGGTCTGGAGGACGGCCTGGTAGCTGGTGGCGGCGCCGTCGCGGTAACCGTGGTTGGTGACACGGGTGTCCATGCGCAGCTGCACGGGCGTGAGCGAGCGCAGGTAGGACGGGACGCCGGACGGCTGGACGCCGGCGACCGAGGCGAACGCCCTGTTCTTCGCGGGGGCCGCCTGGAGGGCCTTGATCTGCCGCGCCACGTCACAGCTGGAGACGTTGCGGGTGCCGCCGTAGAGGCCGGGGGCACCGCCGTCGACACCGCGTACGGCGTTGGCGGGCTCCGAGGAGCCGGTCGGGGACGCCGATATCGGCGGGGCGGAGCTGTCCTTCGCCGTGGACTCGGTGAAGGGTTCCGGGCCGGTCTTCGCGGCGGACTGGAGGAAGACCTCGCCGCTCGCGGAGTTCTTGGAGCCGCCGCCGTCGGAGCGGGTGAAGACGACCGCCAGGACGACGGCAGCGACCAGGGCGGTGGCGATCGTCGCGACGCGGGGCACGGATCTCCACCAGGGCCGCCGGGGTTCGGGGGTGCCGCCGCTGCTGCCCGGGGGCTGCGAGGGCGGTCCCGAGGGTGGCTGCGAAGGCCCTGACAGGGGTCCGGAGGGGGGTCCTGTGGGGCGTCCCGAGGACGGCGGTTCGACGCTCACGAGTACTTCTTCCCGACGCGGGATTCCTGCGGCGTTCGACGCGCTCCACCATGTCCGGAGCACTTTGTACATGTTTAGGCCGCTTTGTTCCGCGACGTCACCATTGTGTGCTCCATTCCGGTGTCGCTCGCAAGCGGACGCGGACGGACCTCCCGGCAGGCGCGCCGTCCTGGGGCTGCTTAGCGTGGCAGGGTGATCCCGCACTCCCCCTCCGACCAGGCATCCGTCAGCCGCCACGGCTGGGTGCAGGCCGTGGCGGCGGTCGTGACGGCGCTGCTCGCCATGATCCTCGTGGCCGCGCTGGGACTGTGGGCGGCCGGCGCGGACGACCTTCCCCAGAACGCCTTCCCGCGGGTCGTGGCGGCGGCCGTCGTCACCGCCGTCGGCGGCACCGTCGAGCTGTCGGGGGACGCGGGCGCGCTCGCCGACACACGGGCCGGCCTGACCGTGATCCCGCTCTCCGTGACGCTGACGGGCGCGCTGGTCCTCGGTGCGGGCTTCCTGCGTCCGCTGCGGCACCGCGCGGTCGCGGGCGCCCGGGAACTGGCCGGGTGGGCCGCCCGGATCGCCGTCCTGTGGCTGCTCGCGCTGCTCGGACTGTCGTACGCCGCCCGGCAGACGTTCACGCTCTCCGTGGGCGACGACACGCTGGGCGACCTGGGTGACGCCTTCGGGGTCTCCCCCAGGGTCGGCTTCACCGCGGACGTGCCGCGCACGGTCCTGTTCGGTCTGCTGTGGCTGGCGGGCGTCCTGGTGCTGTGTCTGCTGGTGTCGCGCCGGGCCCCGCTGCCGGGCGGGCTGCTGCGCTTCCAGGAGTCGGTGCGCCCGGCGGCGTACGCGATGGTCGTCCTGCTGCTCGCCTACGTCGCGCTCGGGGCCCTGATCGCCCTGGTGGTCGCGGTGACACGCGGCCACACGCCGGAGACGCTCGCCGTGATCCTGCTGGGTCTGCCGAACCTGGTCTGGCTCGCGCTGACCCTCGGCCTCGGCGCCACCTGGAACGGCCGGGTCGAGGGCCCCTTCGGGCTGCCCATGCCGCACGTCCTCGACGAGGTGCTCCGTTCCTCGGACACCGCCACGCTGAACGTGCACACGCTCGCCGAGTACGACGGCCGGGTGTGGTGGCTGGTCGCCGTGGACGCCGTCCTGCTCCTCTCCGTGGCCTTCCTGATGGCGGCCCGCTCCCCCGCCCGCGTCCGCGCCTGGCAGCACGCTCTGCACCTGGCGGTCGCCCTCGCCCTCACGGTCCTGATGATCTGCCTGGTCGGCAGGATCTCCGCCGAGTACGGCCTGTCGGTCCTCGGCATCGGCGACCTCGGCGGCGGCCTGGGCGGCAAACTCTTCCTGAAGCCGGAGCTGTGGCAGGCGGTCGGCCTCGCCGCCCTGTGGGGCCTCGTCACGGGCTTCCTCGGCGCGCTCCTGGCACGGCCGGTGCGGCGCAAGGGCGAGATCGGGAGCGGCTGACTAGCGGAACACCGGGCCGGCCCACGGCGGCGGTGGCTTCGGGCGGGTGTCCTGCCGTTCTACGGCCTTCACGGCCACCTCCGTCGGTGGGTGACCGGTCGGCCGGCCGCGGAGGGCGGCGACGAAGGCGAGGCAGGAGTCGTGGCGGGCGTCGGGGGTCTTGGCGAGGGCCTGGGCGAAGACGCCGTCGAGGTGAGCGTCCAGGTCGGGGCGGAACTCCGTCAACGGCGGTGGCTGGTCGTACTGGTGGGCCCAGAGCAGGGCCATGTCGTCGTCGCGGCGGAACGGCGGGCGGCCCGTCAGGGTCTCGTAGACCACGCAGGCGAAGCCGTAGACGTCGCAGCGCCCGTCGACCGGTTTGCCGGAGATCTGCTCGGGGGCCACGTAGTCGAGCGTGCCGACGAACTGACCGACCGTCGTGAACCCGGTCAACGACAGGGACTTCTTCGTGAGGCCGAAGTCGGTGAGGTAGACGTGCTCCGGGTGGTCGCTGTCGGTGCCCCGGGCCACGAGGATGTTGCCGGGCTTCACGTCCCGGTGGACCAGCCCGTGCTCGTGGGCCGCGTCCAGCGCGGAGGCGACCTGGGCGGCGATCCGCAGAGCCGTCGCCAACGGCAACGGGCCCCGCCGGTCCAGGAGATGACGCAGGTCGCTGCCCTCGACGTAGCGCATGGCGATGTACAGGACGCCGTCCGTCTCGCCCGCCTCGAAGACGGGGACGATGTGCGGGTGGTCGATCGCGGCGGCCACCCGGGACTCGTGGCTGAAGCGGCTGCGGAAGGTGTCGTTGCGGGCGAGTTCGGGCGCCAGCAGCTTGAGCGCCACCGTCCGGTCCAGCCGCAGGTCCCGGGCCCGGTAGACGACGGCCATACCGCCCCGGCCGAGCTCCCCCTCGACCCGGTACCCGGCGATCTGCCGCCCGACCAGCTCGGAGGGGCGGCCCGAGAAGAGGCTCGCCTCACGGGCCATCGGGCGTCACGACCTGGGTCGGGGCATGGCCGACAGGGCTCTGGGCGGCGGCCGCGCGGGGCGAGTCGTCGGCGGCGTAGGTGCTCAGCCGCGTGCCGTCGGCGTAGACCCAGCGGCCGTGCTGGACGTCGTACAACCACACGTGCTCCGCGTCGACGACCACCCCGACCCGCAGCCCCTGCGTGCGGCCGCGGAAGCTCTCGCCGTCGAGTCCGCCGCCGGCCAGCTCCTCGACGGCGGCCCGGTAGCGGGCCAGCGTCTCGTCGGCGCGGGCGAGCAGGGGGCGCGGGTCGGCGGTCCGGGCAGGCGGTCCCTCGGGCGCGGGCGGATCCTGCGGTACGGCGACCAGGAGGCGGCCGTCGACCCAGGCGGACCAGCCGTTGGCGCACAGGACATGCGCCCAGTCGCCGCGCCGCTCCACGAGCTGCACGGGCAGCAGGGGGTCCAGGGGCACGGTGGGCCGGGCGGGGTCGGGGGCCTCCCAGGCGGCCATGCCCGGGCCGGGGACGACGTGGGTGGGCCGGAATCCAGGGGTCGTCATCACTCTCCTACTTGCGCATGATCGCGGGCTCGTGGCGGCGCAGCAGCCGGGAGACGACGTAGCCGAAGAACACGGACAGGACGACGAGCATGCCGATGTTCAGCAGCCACACGCCCGTCGAGTGCTCGAAGAGCGGATCGCCGGTGAGGTCGCCCGGCACGATCCGGGCCAGGCCGATGGTGCCGGCCATCGCGCCGAGCGCCCAGCGGGAGGGCACGAGCCAGGACAGCTGCTCCAGGCCGGGGACCCCGTCGAGCTTCAACAGGGCTCCGCAGAAGACCACTTGGACGATGGCGAGCAGGACCAGCAGCGGCATCGTCACCTCCTCCTTGCGCACCAGCGCGGAGACGAGCAGGCCGAGCATCATCGCCGTGAACGCCAACAGGGCGACGGCGAGGGTGATCTCGACAAGGGGCGGCATCAACACGCCTTCGCCGCCGGGCGCGTTGAGGTCGACGCCGAGCAGGGCGACCAGGGTCAGGACGACCGCCTGCACGACGGTGACGGTGCCGAGGACGACGACCTTGGACATCAGGTACGCCGATCTGGAGAGGCCGACGGCTCGCTCGCGCCGGTAGATGGTGCGTTCCTTGACCAACTCGCGCACGGCGTTGGCCGCTCCGGTGAGGACGCCGCCGACGCACAGGATGAGCAGGGCGTTCATCGCGGTCTCGCCGGTGAGTTCGCTGCCCGCGAGGGCCCGGGCCATGGCGCCCATCACGAACGGCAGGGCGATCATGATGGCGAGGAAGGTGCGGTCGGCGCCGAGGGCCGCGGTGTAGCGGCGGATCAGGGTGCCGAGCTGGGCCCCGCGGCTGCGCGGCCGGGGCGGCGGCGCGATGATGACCGGGCCCCGGCGGGGGACGCGGGGCTGGGCGGTGGCGTCGGCGATGTACCGGCGCCGCAGGGGCGAGGTGCGGAAGTCGCCCGCCCAGTCCCGGTCCTGGTCCCGTTCGAAGGCCTCGAAGGCCTCCGGCCACTGCTCGTAGCCGAAGTAGCCGAGGGCGTCCTCGGGCGGGCCGTAGTAGGCGATCCTTCCGCCGGGCGCGAGGACCAGGAGGCGGTCGCAGACGTCGAGGCTCAGGACGCTGTGGGTGACGACGATGACCGTGCGGCCGTCGTCGGCGAGGCCGCGCAGCATGTGCATCACCGAGCGGTCCATGCCGGGGTCGAGGCCCGAGGTCGGCTCGTCGAGGAAGAGCAGGGACGGCTTGGTGAGCAGTTCCAGGGCCACACTGACCCGCTTGCGCTGGCCGCCGGAGAGACTGTGCACGGGCTGCCCGGCGCGCTGTTCCAGTCCGAGTTCCCGGATCACCTCGTCGACCCGTTCCCGGCGCTCGGCCTTCGCGGTGTCCTGGGGGAAGCGCAGCTCGGCGGCGTAGGACAGGGCGGCGCGGACGGTCAGCTGGGCGTGCAGGATGTCGTCCTGCGGGACCAGGCCGATGCGCTGGCGCAGCTCGGCGTAGTCGCGGTAGAGGTCGCGGCCGTCGTAGAGGACGGTGCCGTGGTCGGCCGGGCGCTGTCCGGTGAGGGCGTTGAGGAGCGTGGACTTGCCGGCGCCGCTGGGTCCGACGACGGCGAGCAGGCACTTCTCGCCCACCGGGAAGGACACCCCGTCCAGGAGCGTCTTGCGGCCGTGGTCGACGGCGACCGTGAGGTCCTGGACGTCGAGGGAGACCTCGCCGGTGTCGACGTACTCCTGGAGTGTGTCCCCGACCAGGCAGAACGCGGAGTGGCCGATGCCGAGGATGTCACCGGGGCCGAGCGGGGCGCGGGTGACGGGCCGGCCGTTGAGATAGGTGCCGTTGTGGCTGCCGAGGTCGACGATCTCGTACGTCCCGTCGGGCAGGGCGCGCAGTTCGGCGTGGCGGCGGGAGACGACCAGGTCGTCGACGACGAGGTCGTTGTCCTCGGCGCGGCCGATGCGGACCGTGCGGGTGGGCAGCGGGCGGACGGCGGTTGGCTGCCGGAAGGTGCCGGTCAGGCCGGGCATCGAGACGGCGGAGGGGCGTTCGGGGACGGCGCGGCCCACCAGGACCGCGCACGGGCCGTCGGAGGGGCTGCCGAAGCGGATGACGCTGCCGGGGCCGACGTCCCGGGCGTGGACGCGGCGGCCGTCGGCGAAGGTGCCATTGGTGCTGTGCTCGTCCTCCAGCGTCCAATGGTCGGCCTCGGGTCGCAGCACCGCGTGGTGCCACGAGACCCGGGCATCGTCGATGACGATGTCGCTCAACGGGTCGCGTCCGACGTGGTAGTCGTGGCCCGGACTCATCAGCGTGGAGCCGGTGTCCGTCTCCAGGACGAGTTCGGGCGCCGTCGGTGCGACCGGTCGCTCCGCCATGCCAGAATTCTACCGATTCACCCCATTGGCCGCCCGGCGGGGATTTCGGGCGGCTGATACGGCTGTCAGGCGACCGGCGTGTAGAGCATCGAGGTCGTTCTCTGCATGCGCAGGGCGTCGATGGACTCCGCGAGCAGTTCGTACTCGGTGGTGTCGTCGCTGGCGGCGATGCGGATCAGCCGGCCCGCCGCCAACTCGTTGGCCACGAAGTCCTGTTGGGCCATGTCCGCGCACCAGACGCGCAGGACGGTGGGCACGTCGAGGACCGTGTCGGCGACCGGGGCGAGCGCGCCGGGCGGGAAGTGCTCGGCCTCGGGCTGCGGGTCCAGGCGGTCGGCGATCCACGAGGCGCGGTCCCGTAACCACCACAGCGCGAGGGCGAGCGTGGGCGCACGGTAGGTTCCGAGGGGCACCCCGATGCGCCGTCCGCCGCAGGCACCGTATCCCGTGACGTGGCATAAGAATTCGTCGTGCACGATCCACTCCCCCGCTTGCTGGTTCGCCTGTGGGCAGGGCCTCGCTTCCCGTGCGGCTCATGTGCTGTACGTGACGGACACTTCGCTCGATGTGAAGGTCCTGTCAGTCGAGTATGTTCACTACTGAAACACTGTCACCACATCTTTCCGGCCAGTCTCCTGGCATATTCACCGACCCCGGTGGCCGAAACGTGACGGGGACTCGTTCAAACCCCTGGCGGGGCCCTGATAGGACGAACCGGCCCGGCGGGGAGGTCCCCGCCGGGCCGGTGATCGTCCGTCGCGGCCGTCAGCCCTTGACGATCGCGTCGATGCGCGCGAGTTCCTCGTCGGAGAAGTCGAGGTTGCGGATCGTGCCCACGCTGTCCTCGATCTGCCGCGCGCTGCTCGCGCCGACCAGGGCGGAGGTCACGCGGCCGCCGCGGAGCACCCAGGCGAGCGCCAGCTGGGCGAGGGTCTGGCCGCGGTCCTTCGCGATGTCGTTCAGCGCGCGCAGCTTGGCCACCAGGTCCTCGGTGACCGCGTCCGAGTTCAGGAACGGGCTGTCGCTCGCCGCCCGGGAGTCCTCGGGGATGCCGTCGAGGTAGCGGCCGGTGAGCAGGCCCTGCTCCAGCGGGGAGAAGACGATGGACCCGGCCTGGACGTCGTCCAGCGCGTCCAGCACGCCCTCGTCCTCCGGGCGGCGGTCCAGCATCGAGTAGCGCGGCTGGTGGATGAGCAGCGGAGTGCCCAGCTCGCCCAGGATGCGGGCGGCCTCGCGGGTCTGCTCGGCGTTGTAGTTGGAGACGCCGACGTACAACGCCTTGCCCTGCTGGACCGCGGAGTGCAGGGCACCCATCGTCTCCTCCAGCGGAGTCTCCGGGTCGGGACGGTGCGAGTAGAAGATGTCGACGTAGTCCAGGTCCATCCGCTTCAGGCTCTGGTCCAGCGAGGACAGCAGGTACTTGCGGGAGCCCCACTCGCCGTACGGGCCGGGCCACATCAGGTAGCCGGCCTTGGTGGAGATGATCAGCTCGTCGCGGTACGACGCGAAGTCGGCCTTGAGGGCCTCGCCGAAGGCCAGCTCGGCGGCGCCGGGCGGCGGGCCGTAGTTGTTGGCGAGGTCGAAGTGGGTGACGCCGAGGTCGAAGGCGCGGCGCAGGATGGCCCGCTGGGTCTCGACGGTGCGGTCCGCCGGACCGAAGTTGTGCCACAGGCCGAGCGAGATCGCGGGAAGCTTCAGGCCGCTGCGTCCGGTGCGCCGGTAGGGCATGTCCGCGTAACGGTCGGGGTGTGCGGTGTACAACGCGACTCCAGAGGGGTTGGCACGAATATCCTCAAAACCTTCGCTCACTCTTTCGCGACCTGGGCACATCGGTCCAACAGAAGAATCCGATGGAATTCAGCGGCTAGGCTTCTCAATCATGGAACTGCGCCATCTCCAGCACTTCGTGGCGGTCGCCGAGGACCAGCATTTCACCCGGGCCGCCGAACGGCTGCTGGTGTCCCAGTCGGGCCTGTCCGCGTCCATCCGGGCGCTGGAGCGGGAGCTGCAGACCCCGCTGTTCGTGCGGACCACCCGCCGGGTGACGCTCACCCCGGCGGGCCGGGCGCTGCTAGGCGAGGCGGAGCGGATCCTCGCCCAGGTGCGGTCGGCGCACGAGGCGGTGGCCGCGGTGCAGGGGGTGCTGCGCGGGATGCTCGCCGTCGGGTCGGAGCAGTGCCTGGCCGGGGTGCATGTGGCGGGGTTGCTGGCCGCGTTCCGGCGGCAGCATCCGGACGTCGAGATCTGTCTGCGGCAGGCGGGATCCGGGGCGCTCGCCGAGGAGGTCGCGGCCGGCCGTCTCGACCTCGCCTTCGCGGTGCGCGGCACGCAGGAGGACACCGAGCAGCTGCGGGCCGTACCGCTGAGCAGCGAGCCGATGACCGTGCTGTGCCATCCGAGCCACCGGCTCGCGGAGACCGGTGCCGCGGTCACTCCCGAGGATCTGGGCGGTGAGGTCTTCGTCGACTTCCACCCGGACTGGGGCCCGCGCAGGACCACGGACGCCGTCTTCGCGGATGCGGGCGTACGCCGGTCGGTCGCCCTGGAGGTCAACGACGTGCACAGCCTCCTCGACCTGGTCGACGAGAACCTCGGCGTGGCCGTCGTGCCCCGGCACTTCCGCCACAAGCGCAGCACCCTGACCGCCCTGCCGGTCAAGGGCACCGGCGAGACCGTCTACGAGACGGTCGCCCTGCTGCCGGTCGCCGAGGCCACCAGCCCGGCGGCCCGGGCGCTCATGACACTTCTGGAGACACACGACGCATAGCGGGCGGGGATTTGCGAGGGTGGACCCCATGCATGCAAAGGACATCCTCATCGACGGGTTCAGCCGCATCCAGGAAGAAGTCCATGCCGCCGTCGAGGGCCTCGGCCCCGACGACCTCCACCACCGCCCCGGCCCCGACGCCAACTCCATCGCCTGGCTGGTCTGGCATCTCACCCGCGTCCAGGACGACCACGTGGCCGGTGCCTTCGGGCTCGACCAGGTGTGGCTCGCCCAGGACTGGGAGAAGCGCTTCGGCCTGGATCTGAAGCCGCGCGACATCGGGTACGGCCACACCTCCGCGCAGGTCGCCAGGGTGCGGGTCGACTCGGCCGAACTGCTCACCGGGTACTACGACGCCGTGCAGGCCCAGACCCTCGACGCCCTGCGCGGTCTGAGCGCCGAGGACCTGGACCGGGTCGTGGACGAGAACTGGGACCCTCCGGTCACGATGGGCGTCCGGCTGGTGAGCGTCCTGGGCGACGACTGGGAGCACGTCGGCCAGGCCGCCTATCTGCGGGGGCTGCTTCAGAGCGCGGCTTCGTAGCCGGGCAGGACCACGTCCTCGATGAGGGCCTTGCGCTCGTCGAACGGCAGGAACGCGCTCTTCAGGGCGTTCACCGTGACCGTGCGCAGGTCCTCGACGGTCCAGCCCGCCTCCTCGACCAGCAGGGACATCTCCCGGGTCATCGTCGTGCCGGAGACCAGCCGGTTGTCGGTGTTGAGGGTGACCCGGAAGCCCAGGTCCTTCAGGGCCGTGATCGGGTGCTCGGCGATCGAGGTCGCCGCGCCGGTCTGGAGATTGGACGTCGGGCACATCTCCAGCGCGATACGGCGGTCCCGCACCCAGCCCGCCAGGCGGCCGAGCTTGCCCTCCACGATGTCCTCGGTGATCCGCACCCCGTGACCGATGCGCTGGGCCCCGCACACCTGGACCGCCTGGTGGATGCTGGGCAGGCCGTGCGCCTCGCCGGCGTGGATGGTGAAGGGCACGCTCTCGCGGCGCAGGTGCTCGAAGGCGGCGAGGTGGTCGGCGGGCGGGAAGCCGTCCTCGGCACCGGCGATGTCGAAGCCGACGACTCCGGCGTCCCGGAAGGCCACGGCCGCGTCGGCGGCCTCGCGGACGCGGTCGAACATGCGCATCCCGCACAGCAGGGTGCCGACCCGGACGGGCGTGCCCGCGGCGGCGGCCTTCGCCATACCGGCGGCGAGGCCCTCCTGGACGGTCTCCACGACCTCCGTCATCGTGAGCCCGCCCCGCGTGTTCAGCTCGGGGGCGTAGCGCACCTCGCCGTACACAACCCCGTCTGCGGCCAGGTCGAGGACGTACTCCTCGGCGACACGCAGCAGCCCCTCGCGGGTCTGCATGACGGCGAGGGTGTGCTCGAAGGTTCCTATGTAGCGCACCAGGTCGCCGGAGTTGGCGGCCTCGAAGTACCAGGCGGCCAGCTCGTCCGGGTCGGTGGTGGGCAGGGTGTGGCCGGTCGACTCCGCGAGTTCCACCAGGGTGGCGGGGCGCAGGCCGCCGTCGAGGTGGTCGTGCAGGACGGCCTTGGGGAGGCGGCGGATCAGGTCGGAGTCTACGCGCGTAGCGGTCATGGCGGGGTCTTTTCTCGAACAGGGGTGCTTGAAGGTCAGGCGGCGGGCTGGAGCAGGTCCCAGCGGTTTCCGTACAGGTCCCGGAAGACGGCGACCGAGCCGTAGGGCTCGTGGCGCGGTTCCTCCAGGAAGGTCACTCCGGCGGCGAGCATCCGGGCGTGGTCGCGGGCGAAGTCGTCGGTGTGCAGGAAGAACCCGACCCGTCCGCCGGTCTGGTCGCCGATCCGGCCGCGCTGGGCCTCGCCCTTGGCGCGGGCGAGCAGCAGGTCGGTGCCGCTCTCGCGGTCGTCCGGCCGTACGACCACCCAGCGGGAGCCGTCGGGGCGGGGCGTGTCCTCGACGAGCCGGAAGCCGAGGGCCTCGGTGTAGAAGCGGATCGCCTCGTCGTAGTCGTCGACGACGAGGGTGACCAGGGCGACGCGTCTCATCGGAGCCTTTCGGGGCGGGCGGTTGACGGGAGAGGTTATACGTAAAACTGCCGGGATGCCAGCCCGGATCACGAGGGCTGGCATCCCGCCGGTCGGCGATGTTTCGGTTACACGATGTAGCCGCTCCAGAAGAAGTAGGTGTCGGAGGGGGCCCCGTCGCCCAGGTCGGCCGTGAAGAGGCCACCGTCGGAGTAGGTGCCGAGGTAGGCGTGGTTCTGGTTCTGCAGGTATCCGTTGTCCGCGGTCCAGAACTGTCCCGACCGGCCGCCCCCACAGGGGGCCATCGAGACGGAGATCGAACCGCTCCCGTAGTTCGAGGTGACGCAGTCGCCGCTGGCGTTGTTCACGAGCCGGCGCATCGTGTGCCCGTTCCAGGTGTTGCTCTCCGTACCCCAGTGCCACAGATGGCTCGTCCCCGAGCACGAACCCACGACAGGGTCTCCGCCGGTGGTGGCCCTGAGGCATTCGCCTTCCCAGCCGTTGACGTACTCCCAGGTGGCGCCCGCCGCGGACGCCGGGGTGAGGGCGCCCGTGAGGGCGAGGAGGGACGCGGTGACGGTGGTGGGAACCGCCAGTCTCAGTCGAGTTCTCCAAGAGGTCATGACCAGAACAACTACATGATCGTCCGCGCCGCCGACCAGGTGACCGCGGGTGAACATCAAACGAGCCTTTGGGGTCTCAAGCCGCTGCCCCAGCCTTCCGGTGCAGGGCGTTCAGGGTCGCCACCTCGTCCTCCGTCAGCCGCAGCGCCCCCGCCGCCACGTTCTCGGCGAGGTGGTCGGGGTTGCCGGTGCCGGGGATGGCGAGGACGTGCGGGCCCTGCGCGAGGGTCCAGGCGAGGCGGACCTGGGCGGGGGTGGCGTCGTGAGCGCGTGCGACGGACAGCACCGCGTCGTCGTGGTCGGTGGTCGCGCCCTCGGCGCCCGCGTCGCCCGCGATGGCGAAGAACGGCACGAAGGCGATGCCCTGCTCGCCGCAGACCCGCAGGAGATCGTCGGTGGCGGGGGCGTGGTGGTCGAGCCCGAACCGGTTCTGCACACAGACCACGGGCGCGATCGCCTGCGCTTCCGCGAGGTGGTGAGAGGTGACGTTCGAGATGCCGAGGTGCCGGATCAGGCCCTTGTCGCGCAGTTCGGCGAGGGCCCCGAAGTGCTCGCTGATGGAGTCCTGGCCCATCCTGCGCAGGTTCACGACGTCGAGGTGGTCGCGGCCCAACTGCCGCAGGTTCTCCTCGACATGGCCGCGCAGGTCCTCGGGGCGGGCCGAAGTGCCCCACTCCCCCGCGTAGTTCCGGAACGGGCCGACCTTCGCGACGATGACCAGATCGTCGGGGTACGGCGCCAGCGCGCTGTTGATGATCTCGTTGGCGGAGCGCAGCGAGGAGAAGTAGAAGGCGGCCGTGTCGATGTGGTCGACGCCCAGCTCACGCGCCTTGCGCAGGACCGCGATCGAGCGGTCCCGGTCGCTCGGGGTGCCGTGGTGGAACGCCCCGCTGCCCGTCAGCCGCATCGCGCCGAAGCCGATGCGGTTGACGGTGAGATCGCCGAGTGTCCAGGTGCCCGCCGCGTCCGCGGTGATCGTTTGGGAGGTCATCGGCGGATGATGACACACCCTCGGCGGACCCCCGCGGACGCTTTGCGAAGCCCTGGCCGAATCAGTCCGCGATCAGGGGAAGTTCGGCGAAAGTGTACGGCTCCCACAGGCGCCGGGACGCCTCTTCCGGGTAGGCGGCGACCGTCGGCTCGGTGTCGAAGAGGCGGACGAGCCGCTGGTCGGGGTCGTAGGCGGGCCAGCCAGGGTCGCCGGTCGTGGCGAACGCGGTCCAGGCGGAGCGGAAGCGGGCGGAGAGCGCCTCGGTGTCCGGGCCCGGCTCGGGGCCGATCACGAGGCCGCCGATACCGCCTTGGAAGACCCCGAAGGTGAGGGGCACGTCCAGGCCGTGGCAGGCACCAAGGAGGCCGCCGTGGGCGGGGGCCGGCCAGGTGAGTTCGTAGCCGTGGGCCCGGCCGCCGCCGGCCACCTGGGCGTCGGCGAGGCGCAGCGAGGGCATCCGGAACAACCAGTCGGACTGGACGAGTTCGAAGAGGTACTCCTGGGAGGCGTCCGGGAACGCGGCGCGGTACTCCTCCGCCGCGTCCGGGCCCGGGCCGAAGGCGCCGAGCGCCATCGTGGCGAGCCCCTCGTCGACGTTGCCGAGGAGGCCGCCGAGCAGGAGGAAGAGCCGGTACTCGTCCCGGTTGTGCCCGACGATCAGCTCGACGTCCCGGGCCGATCCGGACGCCAGCGCCGTCCAGGGGTCGGTGGGCAGGACCTCGCCGTCGACGACGGGTGAGAACGGCGTCGGGGTGAGGGCCACGGCACCCCAGCGGTGGCCGAACTCCCGCATCCGGACGGACAGTTCGGCACCCGCGGCAGGCAGCTTGCGCGGGTCGACGGCGGCCAGGTCGGTGACCGTCGGGCGCAGTCCGGCCCCCTCGGCGAGGGCTCGGGCGATGTCCGCGGCGAGGGCGCCGGAGAAGAAGGTGCCGGGCACGCTCTGGGCGATCGCGCGCCGGAACAGCCCCTGGGCGCGGTCCATGGCGAGCAGCGCGGCGATGGAGCCCGCGCCCGCCGACTCGCCGAAGACGGTGACCTGTTCGGGGTCGCCGCCGAACGCGGTGATGTTCTCGCGCACCCACTCCAGGGCGGCGACCTGGTCGAGCAGGCCGCGGTTGGCGGGGGCGCCCTCGATCGAGAGGAACCCCTCGATGCCGACACGGTAGTTGAAGGTGACGGCGACCAGGTCGCCCTCGCCCGCCAGGCGGCGCGGGTCGTAGGCGGGGTCGTCGGAGGAGCCGAACTTGTAGGCGCCGCCGTAGAGCCACACCATCACGGGCCTGCGGGCCGCCGGATCGGGCTCGGGCGTCCACACGTTGACCGTCAGCCAGTCGTCACCGGATGCGGCCGACGGCGGGGTCTCCGGGCCGAGCGGCTCCTGCGGAGGCGGCGGCCCGAACGCGAACGCCTCCCGCACCCCGTCCCAGCGCTCCGCCGGACGGGGCGCGGCGAACCGCGCCTTGCCCACCGGCGGCTGCGCGTAGGGGATGCCACGGAAGACCGCCAGTCCGCTCTCCCGGCGGCCGCGCACCGCGCCGGTCGCGGTCACGGCCTCGGGAAACTCGCTCGTGCTCATCGATGACTCCTCACAGGACACCCCCGACGAGCACAGTGAAGCATGCTTCACCTGGCGAACGCACTACGTTGTGCGGCGAGACGGACGGGGGCGTTGGCGGCGCCGAACCCCGAGTAGCCGCCGGAGCGCTGGACGAACTCGAAGAAGACGTGCCCGACGGTCTCCGTGTAGCAGTGCCGGAACTCGCCGCCCCGCTCGTCGCGGTCGTAGAGGATGCCGAGTTCGCGATAGGTCTCCAGCTCCCCGTCCGCGAAGTCGAAGCGGGCCTCCAGGTCGTCGTAGTAATTTGCGGGCACGCGCAGGAGCCCGGCTCCCGCCGCCCGGAAACGCCGTACGGCGGCGACGATGTCCTCGACCGCGAACGCCACGTGCCGGGCCCGGGCCCCGCCCTCCTCCTCGGGTGCGGGCGCGAGGTTCAGGACGAGGCGCGGTCCGTCCGGCGAGGCGGACAGGGCGCGGCTGCGGAAGAGGCCGTAGGGGTCGGCGACCTCGACGGTGTCGTGGGGGCGCAGGCCGAGCACGGTGCGGTGGAAGAGCACCGCCTCGTCGAAGTGGTGCCAGGGCTGGCTCAGCGCGAGATGGTCGATGGCCGTCACCTCGGCGGCCCCGCTCGTGCCCGTGCGCGTGAAGTCGTCGGTCCAGCTGGGGAGTTCGGGGCGTCCGGTGGCGCAGAAGAGCACTTCGGTGCCGTCGGGGGCCGCGATCGAGTCCAGCGGGACGTCCCGCTCGGTGCGGCGCTTGGGCAGGGCGGGCGCGAGCAGCGCCTCGGCCCGCCGCGCGGAGGCCTCCGGATCGGCCGTCTCCAGCCCTACGGCGGCCAGGGCGGTGTCCGTTCGGCGTGCGGCGGCGCCCGTGTTGACCAGGACCCGGGCCGCGCCCTGCTCCCAGAGGTCGACCGGCTTGCCGTGATGGCGGGCGGTACGGGTGAAGCCGAGGGCGGTGAGCAGTTCGCCGACGGGCTCCGGGTCACCGGTGGCGAGTTCGGCGAAGGCGATGCCGGAGGGGATCACGGGCGCCGGGAGTGGGGAGACACCGGCGTTCTCCTCCAGCGCGAGCAGGGAGCGCAGTCCGTCCAGCGCGGTGCGGGCCGCGTCCGCCTGGCGGAACACGTCGTTGAAGACCTCCAGGGAGAGCGGGCCGTCGTAGCCGGTGTGCAGGACGTGCCGCAGGAGTCCGGCGACGTCGAAGCCGCCCTGGCCGGGGAAGCA
This sequence comes from Streptomyces sp. NPDC047072, assembly GCF_040643855.1. NCBI lineage: Bacteria > Bacillati > Actinomycetota > Actinomycetes > Kitasatosporales > Streptomycetaceae > Streptomyces > Streptomyces sp. NPDC047072. The sequence goes on from NZ_JBEYVC010000167.1 coordinate 22,378, forward strand.
GCGGTAGTGGCGGCTCCACTGGAGGACGTCCATGGCCATCAGCGGGGCGTCGGCGAGCTGGAGGAAGAAGATCTTCTCGCCTGGGATGTCCTGGATGCCCTTGGGATCGGAGCCCCGGGAGAGGATGTGGAAGCTGTCCAGGCAGGTGCCGAGCGCGGGGTGGTCGGCAGCCTCGACCACTCGCCAGGCGTGGTCGTACGTGCTGATGTGCCGTCCCCAGGCCAGCGCCTCGTAAGCGACCCGGATGCCGGACTCCTGAGCGAGGTCCGCCAGGCGGCTCAGCTGGTCCGCGGCGAGGGCGTCGTCGTCGAGGGCCCGCGGGGAGACGCTGGAGCAGACGAGGACGGTGTCGGCGCCGAGCCTGCGCATCAGCTCGAACTTGTGCCGGGCGCGCCGCAGGTTGCGGGCTCGCCGACGCGCAGGGACACCGCACCGCCGCCGGAGTCGTGCTCGCGCTCCAGGCCGCGGGGTCGTGCGCGGCGGGCCTGGTC